>CALMIT010000381.1 GCA_937864255.1 uncultured Saprospiraceae bacterium | reverse complement strand
CGGCGACTAAAATTTTGAAAAAGGGCTGGCTGCCGCGCGCGTCTATGGAGCGGCGCAATACAATTACCTCATCTACTTTTTGGAGCGGCAAGCCGCATTTATCGGCGGCTTTCCGGCGGAGAATGGTTTCGTCGGCAGCCTCGGCGGGCAGTAATTTTAATTCAATTTCGCGGACCATAGTTATTGGTCAGTTTTGATTTGAATGTGTTTTATTATTTCAAAAATAAAAACCGGAACTCCGGTTCAAACCGAAATCCCGATTTTTATTCAATTATTTTTCTAAATCAGTTTTATTTACTCTCTGCCGATAAAAGCCTGGATACCGATTCCGATTCCGAAATTGGTTACGTCATCCCCAAAATCTACCTGAACAGAAGGCTCTATGGCAACCGCATTATTCACAAAAAATGAATAACCAAGACCGCCGCCAAATCTGGTGCTGCTAACTCCGTCAGAGGGGTCAATTGTTGTATTGGTGTACTGAAGCCCCACCTGTGCAAACAAATTAGACCAGACGTAATAACGCACGAATGGCCCGATTCCAAATTCTGAAAAACCATCAGAAGTAGCGAGACCAATCGAAGTGCCGACTGCAAGATTGTCAATTACAAAATAGCCGGCCATCGGCTGTGCAGAAAACAAACTAAAAGACTCGCCATTTGAACTTGAAGAATTGAAGCCGATTTCACCTCCAATCATCCAGACGCCCTGGCCACAGACTTGGGCGCTAAGGCGATTAGACGCAAAAGCGACGAGAAGAAATGCCACAAAAAGGCTCAAAAACAAGTTGATCTTTTTCATAATAATGAGGTTTTGTTTAAAATAGGGTTGAAAACAAGGTAAAATTAAAAAATGCTTTTTACACTTCAGCGTCCGGTTTTGGAAAGTTGCAGTAGTCCATTTTGAAAACCCGCACAGATGCTCGTTCAGCATAAAAAATGAATTTAGTTTTTAACAAACTTTAAAACTTTGCTAACCTGCCGGTCATAAATTCTCAAAAAATAAATGCCAGCCGGAAGGCGGTAGATATCCCAGTGAATTCGATTCGAGATTTCAGCAGTTGAAAATTCATGGCGACGCGTTTCCAGAATTTTCCCGAATACGTCTGTGATTTCCAGTTTTATATTGCTTGCCGCAAAATTTTGAACATTCAAAATCAGCCGCTCCCCGGCAGGATTTGGGAAAAGATGCGCGGTAAAATGAGCATTTTGAGTTGCTTCTTCAAAACCGGTCGTCATCGCTCCGACCGCCAGTCCGTTGCCGAAGCTGCTCACCCACACCTCGCCGCTTTTATGCGGATTGAAAAAAACACGCACGGGGTGCTGAAATTTATATTTTTCCAATTGCCGGAATTCGGGATTGGCGGCACGCAGGTTGTCGGTGTACCAAAGTCCTTCGTCCTCGGTCGTCACGTACATTACATTTTGATTGCCGGGATCAATCGCACAACTTTCCACGCGGAAAAGCGACAACATTTTTGTCCAGGTTTGCCCCCGGTCGGTCGTTTTAAACAAGCCGCCTTTGTCGTTGGCAGCGCCGCCCCAGCCGCTGAAAACGCCCGCGTACCAGGTGTTTTCAGCCGGATCGTGCTCCAAAACACACCCGAACTCGCTGTAAAATTAGGCGCACGCCTGCCAGAAAAACTGCAAAGCAGCGAACCGTCTTTCAGCACTTTTACGATGAGCGGATGACCTTCCGTACGCGGCGGATTCGGAAGTTTCGTCCAAACGGAAGCCGCGCCAGCGTCCAGATTTGCAGTTTTGTAAATGCCGCCCTCCGAACTGTGTACCACGGTGGCATACATCACATTCGGATTGTTCGGGTCTATCGCCATGTACATCACCGGGTGTCCGAAATCGTGCAGCAATTGCCAGGAACTGCCGCCATTTTGCGAAAACAAAATCCGTCCCCTACCCCCGTCAATCCTGCCGTCTTGCAGGTAAGTGCTCTGGTACATATCGTGCACGGAAGAATTTGCCGCATAAAGCAAATTTTGCTGCGGATGCCGGAGAAAATGGTAGGTCGAATTTTGGTCGCGATCCACCTTGTCAAACGACCAGGAAAGCCCGCCGTCGTTGGAATACATGCCGCCGATGTCGGTGTAAGCGGCAAAAACCGTCTGCGCGTCCGTCCACTCGAGCCACCAACTGCTGGTGTTTTCCAAGCCGTTGCTTTGGTAAAATTTTCCTTTCGGCGTGGCGCTGCCGGCAGGGTTTTCGGTAGCCGGGTTTACATAAAGTTGTTTCCAGGAAAGCCCGCCGTCCGTGCTTTTGTGTGCGAATCCGAAATCGGTAAACAGCAGAACGTCAGAGTTGCCGCTTTGTACCGTAAAACCGATGGGCGCTTCGGCGTACCACCAATTTTCGTCGCCGCCAAAGCCACAGTAGCCCGTC
>CALMIT010000380.1 GCA_937864255.1 uncultured Saprospiraceae bacterium | reverse complement strand
GATACTTTATAGCCGCTTTTTTCCGCCCACATCGTGTACATCCGAAACAGCATATCCGCCCAGTCGCAGGCTTCCGTGCCCCCTGCCCCGGCGTTGATTTCAAGAATAGCGCTTAATTCATCCTCTTCCCTGCTGAGCGTGGAGCGGAATTCCAAATTTTCCACAGCGGCTAATGCTTCATTAAATTTTGCGTCCACCTCTTCTTCCGTGCCTTCTCCCTCTTTCCAAAATTCGAAAAGAACTTCGAGGTCGGTCACCTGATTGGCAACGAGATTGAAACCTTCCATCCATTTTTTATTGGAGCGGAGTTCTTTCATCACCTTTTCAGCCGATTTCGAATCATTCCAAAAGTCGGGTGCAAGTGATTTTTGTTCTAAATCCTGAATGGTAAAAATGCGGTTATCAACGTCAAAGATACCTCCTTAACAAGGAGAGCCTGTTTTGCAGGTTCTTCAATTGGTCCAACGTCATAGTATGCGTGGTTTAAAAAAATTAGGAAATAGGTTTTATAAAATTTTGATCGCAGCCTGTTCTACTGCAAAACCTGGATTAGCTGCACATAAAATATCAACTCGGAATTGGGCGGAATTCCCGCTTGCGGCATCCCGTTTTGTCCGTAAGCCAAAGCGGGGGGAATAAATAAAACAGCATCCGTGCCTTCGGTAAGCAACGCGATACCTTCGTCCCAGCCTTTTATCACTCTGCCCAAACCCAAATTAAATTGAAAAGGACTGTTTCTTTTAAACGAACTGTCGAATACATGTCCGTTGGGCAGCAGCCCGTGATAATTGACGGCAACTTTATTGCCCGACTGAGCGAGCTTACCAGAGCCGTCATTTAAAATCATGTATTTCAAGCCACTCTGCGTGGTCTTTATTTTTTCATTTAATTTTCCCTGCTGGTAATCTTTCAACACCTGATTCATTTGCCCGGCAATTTCATCATACTCGGTTTTCGTGTAACTAAATGTCGCCGTTTTTTGATTGTCGGCAGTTGCCGGCGGCGTGGGGGCGTCTTTCAGCGTTGAGGCCTTTTCTATTTTTACCAAAATCACGTCATAGTACAAAGTGTCGGCAGTTTCGAATCCTTTCGGTTTTACTTTGAGCGAATCGAGCGGAAACTTTACCGTCGCGCTGTCTCCCTCCGACATTTCTTTCAGCACGTCAAGAATGGGCGACGGGCGGCGGGTCAATTGCGTAAAATCCGGCATCAGGAAAAAATTTGGCTCCGCGCCCGACCATCTCGACGAGTGTTTCACCTCGCCGTCCCGGCGGTGTTGCACGTGGTAGTGCATCCTGTCGCCTACCTGCGGCTTGTAGCCGCCGTTGTTGGTGTGATTGATAAATTTGTACCCGGAGGAAGTCAGACCCTCCTTTTTTGATTTGGTGCATCCGGCAGCCAACATGATGCAGCACCCAAAAGCCAGAAGTAAAAAACTATTTTTCATGAAGCGCATAATTTTAAAATTTATTCGATATCCCAAAGTTTGGATTTATAATCAGGCAACACTTTTTTAAAATGCCGCACTATCCAGTTAAGATTTTTGAAAGCATAACCGCCTGCCGCATTTTTATGACCGCCGCCGTTGAAATGCTCTTTTGCAATTTCCTGAACGGAGAAATCGCCTTTCGAGCGGAGCGAAATTTTGACAATAGTCGGCTGCTCGGTAATGAACGCGGCCATTTTTATTTTTTTCATCATCAGCAGATAATTCACAATGCCCTCGGTGTCGCCGCGCTGTATGTCGAAAGTTTCGTAATCGGCTTTTGTGAGTACGATGATTCCTGTTCTGAATTCGTCCAGAATTTCCATTCGATTTGCCAGGCAATGTCCCAGTAAACGCAGTTGTTTTTCCGAAAGGCTGTTGTAAATTTTATCCTGCACATCATAATCGTCCACACCCAATTCTATCAATTTTGAAACGACCTGAAAAAGTTTGGGTGAGGTGCTGTATTTAAACGAGCCGGTGTCGGTGATAATCCCCGTGTACAAACAAGTGCCGATGGTATGATCCATTTCTTTTTCCCAGCCGAGCAGGTGGATAAAATCGTAGATCAATTCGCTGGTAGAACTTGCCGTTGGGTCGCTCAGCGTGTACTCCGCAAAAGGTTCGGGATAAAGATGATGATCGATCATGGAGACAGGCGTGGGAAGCGGTTTTATGAGTTCGCCCAGTTTGTCAATACGTTCGAGATCATTAAAATCCAGGCAAAAAATCAAATCTGCCAATTCCAGCACTTCTTTGGCAGCGTCGCCATCCGAGTCGAAAATAATAATCCGCTCCACGTCTTTCATCCAGGAAAAATTTTCAGGATAATCGGAAGGCGAAATAATGCGCACCGTATGCCCAAATTTGTTGAGAAAATGATAAAGTCCGAGCGAAGACCCGATGGCGTCGCCGTCCGGATTGCGATGCGTAGTGATCACAATATACCTGGGTACCTGAAGGAAAGCTTTGAGTTGATTTATATTCTCCATAATTCAAAAACGGGTGCGAAGTTCTGCAAAATCCTTTACTCTGCCAAAACTGAAATTTGCGGGGAGGGTTTCAAAATGGGAAATAAAAAATGCCGGCAGTTCCATCAGAAATTGCCGGCATACATTACCTAAAAAAATTATGAAAAAATCAAATCACTATTCCAAATGAATGATGAGCAGCGGTTTGGTCGTAATGATTGACATACGACGCGTCACGCTCCGGTGAATGAGATTTTGCCAGAAGCCTTTGTTGCGCGAGAGCAAGACCGTGAGATCGGTGCGCGCGTCGCTGGCGTATTGATTCAGCCCTTCCACCACGTCGTCTGCCTCCAGTCTTTTAAACCGTACCTTGCTGCCGGGAGCATTTTTTTCAAAAAGCCGCTCGTAATAATTTTGATCAAAAGGGTAGCCGTTCGGGTGAGTTTCAATGTGCAAAATGTGAAAATCGGCATCAAATTTTTTACCGAAGTCAAGCACTTTATGAGCTATAATTTCATCGTCGCGGAAATAATTTCCGGCATAGAGAATTTTTTTAAACCCTTTAAACTGCGCCCGCTCCGGCACTAATAAAACCGGGCAATGCGCATTTTT
>CALMIT010000379.1 GCA_937864255.1 uncultured Saprospiraceae bacterium | reverse complement strand
ATCGCGCTTGGCAATTTCCAGCACTACAATACTTCCGGGTTCTACAAAGGAACCGGTATTGGCAAAATATTTTAAAAGATCGTCTTGCGAAATCAGACCTATGTAGCGGTTTTCCGCATCAAGCACCGGAATTACCGTCAGCCGTTTTTCGGCCATCATCCGCATTACTTCGTAGATGTGATCGTACTCGTGCACAAAAGGCTTTTGAAAAGGATCGCAAAATGAGCCGATAGGATTATCTACATCATGTACTAAAATATCATCTTCCGAAATCACACATTGCAGTTGTTCGTCTTCCACAACGGGCAAGTGCCTTACCGAAAACAGATTCATAATCGTCAACGCCTCCCTTCCTGTGTCGCTGGTTCGCAAAGGAACCAGGGTGTTTGATAGCAAATTTTCTGCGACCATAGTATTTGTATGTTTAATTTCAATCAATCAACGAATCCGATTTCTCATGTGTTGATGTACGCTAGTTAAAGTGTAGTTATTATTGAGCCTCGCAGACGGTATTATTAACCGAATAATTTTTTCTTTTTATCCGCAAATTCCTCTTCCGTGAGCAGTCCAAGCTCTTTTAACTCACTCAACTTATTTAGCTGATCCAACAAATCGGGTTGGGAATTTAGGAGGTCGTTTTCAGTGGTTTCTGCCTGTTTGGGCGCGATCTGTTTAAAACCATTGCGTTCAAAAGTATCGAATTCATCCTGAATGCGCAAGTAGGCCAGCGCATCATGTTCTTTTATGCGCTTAAAATCAGTGAATCCCAAAGCCACTGCTCTTTCGATGTGCCGGAAGGCTGACTCGGCATTTTCACAAAGGGAGTAGGCACAGGCAATATTAAAATGGATAGCCGGATCTCTTTCGTTTATTTCCAGCGATTTTGCAAAATCCTCAATGGCGCCCTGATAATCATAATCCTTAAATTTTTTTATTCCGCTCGCGCGGTAAGGATTATCCCTCCTGCTCTCAATTACTTTCCTTTCATAGGCAGGTTTTTCGCGGTGTTCGCGCCAGCGTTCGCGGTTGCGATTTAAGGTTTCGGTTTCCATGTACCTTCTTCTGAAATCAGGCATTTCATCCATCGGGCGATTATTATACCTAGCGTCAAATTTTTCCTGCGACATTGTAAAATAAATAATCGCAGAAACCAGCCCGATGATCCAGGAAAACGGCGTCCAAAAGAAAATCAGGTGCAAAAAGCCCTTAAAGTTTTTACCCAGATAAAACTGGTGGATACCGAAACCTCCCAATAAAAGAGCCAATATACCGGCGGCGTTTTTATCTTTCATCAATTGTCTTTTCTCTGCAAACACAGAACGATTTGCCGTAGTTGAAATTTGATAGTGCATATAGCAGGCCGAAATTTATAAAAATGAATAAAAATTATACAATTCAATTTGGTCGTATTGGCAATTGCGCTTCTTTTGGCAAATGCGGCGGCAACTTACAGATTTCTAAAAATTCCGCCTTTCCGGCTTCTACGTATGCCTTCAATTTTCGGACAAACAAATTTATCCTGACATTTCTCTTTGCCCGTTTATTGATAATTAGAGAATTCGCCATATTTGCGAAATGAGCAAAAAAACCAATCCCGATAAGTCGCGGCCAGCTAAAATCCGACCCGAAACAGGCGCCGGGACTTTAAATTTTCCCGGATGGTATTTTAATGAAAAAATACTCGGATGGGCAGTTTTTATTTTTGCTTTTCTGCTTTACGCCAATACCCTCACACATAATTATACACAAGACGACGCCATCGTCATCTATGACAACATGTTCACCACCCAGGGCATAAAAGGCATACCCGGCATTTTAAAATACGACACCTTCTACGGTTTTTTTAAAGAAGAGGGAAAAGCTTTTTTGGTCAGCGGGGGCAGATACCGCCCTTTCACGCTGGTGATGTTTGCAATCGAGTGGCAGCTTTTCGGGCGCAATCCTTTTCCCGGACACCTTATTAATGTGCTTTTATTCGGACTGACTTGTGTTTTGCTTTACAAAGTGTTGCTGCTGCTTTTCAAACAAAAAGTGCTTCACAACCAGGCTTACTTTATTGCTTTTGCAGCGACTCTTTTATTTGCGGCGCATCCGGTCCACACCGAAGTGGTAGCCAACATAAAAGGGCGCGACGAAATCATGACGCTGCTGGGCAGTCTCGGCGCCTTGTTTTTTTCTTTGAAAGCGTATCACTCCCAAAAAAATCACTGGAACCTCGCAGCCGCGCTGCTTTTCATGGCGGCACTTTTTTCGAAAGAAAACGCCATTACTTTTTTGGCGGTGGTTCCGCTGGCGTATTATTTTTTTACAAAAGCGACTTTACCAAAAATAGCGCAGCAAATGCTCTGGCTGTTCGTGCCGGCTGTTATTTTCCTGCTAGTGAGGGGCGCTGTAATCGGCTGGCAAACAGGCGGCGAGCCGATGGAACTTATGAATAATCCTTTTGTAAAAATCGAGGGCGATCGGTATGTGCCTTTTACAACCTCCGAACGACTCGCCACCATATTTTTCACCCTGGGCAAATATGTACAGTTGCTCATTTTCCCGCACCCGCTCACGCACGATTACTATCCGCGCCACATTGAAATCATGCAGTTTGGCGATTGGCGCGTGCTGTTGAGTTTGTTGATTTATTTATCGTTGGCCGTTTTTGCAGTGCGCAGCTTGAAAACCAAAAACCTTTTTGGTTTTGGCATTGCTTTTTATTTAATCACGCTTTCCATCGTATCAAATTTTCTTTTTCCGGTGGGTACGAATATGTCCGAACGGTTCATTTTTATGCCTTCCGTCGGGTTTTGCATAGTGGCAGCTCTATTAGTTTGGAAATTTTCAGCTCGAAAAAATGAAAACCCGGCTTATGAAAAAATACGTCCTGGCTTATTGCTGGTGACGCTGATAGTCCTCGCCTTTGGTGTAAAAACCATAGCCAGAAATTTTGTCTGGAAAGACAATTACACCTTATTCACCACCGACGTAGAGACTTCGGTCAGGAGCGCAAAATTGCAAAACGCGGCTGCCGGCGAACTCATCAGCAAAGCAACAAAAATGGAAGACGACGCTGCCCGAAGACCAATTTTGCTCAAAGCAAAAGAGCATTTATTAAAAGCGCTTGAAGTTCATCCCAATTACAAAAATGCTTATCTCCTGCTCGGAAATGCTTCCAACTACCTGGATGAATACGAGCAAGCTATTGATTTCTACCAGAAAGCTTTGCAACTTGACCCGGCTTACAAAGACGCCATGAATAATCTGGCAGTCACCTATCGCAATGCGGGTCGCTACTACGGCGAAAAAAAAGGCGACCTGTCCAAAGCCCTCCAATATTTGACTAAATCGTACGAAGCACAGCCCGACGATTACGAAACGCTGAGGCTGCTCGGCGTGGCTTACGGCATCCAGCAAAACCATCCGAAAGCCATTGAATTTTTTGAAAAAGCGGCTGCCGTACAGCCTGAAAACGCTGACGCGCTTTACAATCTGGGTAGCGCATATTTTAACAGCGGCAATACGGAAAAAGGAAAAGCATTGCACCAAAAAGCTATCGCCATTGACCCTGCCGTGCAAAGCAGAATGGGCGGAGGCAAATAATACTTACCCCCTGAAATTTTATTTTTATGCGTCGGGATTCTTTTTCGGCGTTATTAATTTTTTAAAAAAAACAAGATTTTACTTTTGCGTCCCCGGCAAGCGTTAAAACATCGTTTGGCGCTGATTTGAAAAATATTTATTTCATTTGGCGGACTAAAATTCATTTTTTCAAAATCCGATTCATTAAGACATTTTTCAAAAAAACAAAAAGCAAGACAGCATTATGAGGCATAGGAGGATTTGGTTTACGAGCCTGGTTTCTTTATTGATAAGCGGAGCCGGTTGGAATTTGCTGATAACGAATAAGACAAACTCTTTCTCCGGAGCGGAAGCACAATGGGTGGATTCTGTATTCAACAGCCTGACTGAAGATCAGAAAATCGGGCAATTGTTTATGGTGCGCGCTCATTCAAACCTCGGCCCCGAGCACATCGCACAGGTAGAAAATTTCATAGAAAAATATCACGTCGGCGGTTTGTGCTTTTTTCAGGGCAGCCCTGAAAAGCAGGTACAACTTTTAAATCAATACCAGTCGCACAGCACCGTGCCGCTTATGGTCGCCATAGACGCCGAATGGGGGCTGGGTATGCGGATGAAAGAAAGCACCATCAGCTTTCCGCAGCAACTGATGCTGGGCGCCATACAAGACAACCGGCTGATTTATGAAATGGGAAAAGAAATAGCCCGCGAACTGCGACGCGTCGGTGTTCAGGTGAATTTTGCGCCAGTGGTGGATGTAAATAACAACCCGAAAAATCCGGTCATTAATACGCGCTCTTTCGGCGAAGACCGGCTCAATGTGTCTGTAAAAAGTTACATGTACATGCAGGGATTGCAGGACAACGGCGTAATGGCCTGCGCAAAACATTTTCCCGGACACGGCGACACAGACACAGACTCGCACCAGGATTTGCCGGTCATCATGCACGACGGGCTGCGCATAGACAGCGTAGAGCTTTACCCTTTTAAAGTGCTTTCGCAGCACGGCGTGGGAAGTATGATGGTGGCACATTTGCACGTACCTTCGCTCGATGCCACGGTCAACCTGCCCACCACGCTTTCCCGCAAAGTGATCACTTCCATTTTAAAAGATAAACTCCGTTTTAAAGGACTCATTTTCACCGACGCGCTGGAAATGAAAGGCGTCACTAAAAATTTTCCATGCGGCGAAATTGAAATCCGCGCACTGGAAGCGGGCAACGATGTACTGTTGCTGCCGGAAGACCCGATAGTGGCTTTTAATGAAGTAAAAAAGGCGGTGGAAACCGGCAGGCTTTCACAAAGCGACATAGATAATTGTGTGAAAAAAGTGCTGCGCGCCAAGTACCGCCTGGGATTGCACAATAGCCCGCGCATCAGCGAAAATGACGTATTGACCGACGTGAACTCTGAAAATGCGCTTTCGCTAAAAAGAAAACTCGTCACCAACGCACTCACGCTCGTTCACAATGAAAACGGGCTGCTGCCTTTTAAAAATCTTTCCAAAAAGCAATTTGCCTCGCTCAGTATCGGCGGCGGCAACCAGCTTACGCCCTTCCAAAAATCGCTGGAGCTTTATACCGAAATAGAGCATTTTCAGGTAGGCAGTACCATTTATTCTGACGACAAAAAGACGCTTCTTAAAAAACTGGGCGAAAAAGACGTCGTCATCGTCAGCATACAAGGCATGAGCAAACTGGCAAAAAATAATTTCGGCATCACAGACGGCGCTATTAATTTTTTAAAAGAACTGAAGGAAAAAACCAAAGTGGTGGTGACGGTTTTTGGCAATCCGTACAGCCTGCGCTTTTTTGAAGATTTTGAATGGCTGCTGGCTGCGTACGATGATGATGAAGTGACGCAGGAACTCTCGGCTCAGGGACTTTTCGGAGCTTTCGGTTTTCGCGGAAGGCTTCCTGTGACTGCTTCGGAAAAAATACCTTACAATACCGGCGAAACCACTACCGGGATTTTCAGATTGGGTTACGGGCTGCCGGAAGAAGCGGGAATGAATGCCGCTACTTTGGCAAAAATAGACGACATCGCCAACGAAGCAATCCGATCGGGCGCTGCGCCCGGCTGTGTGGTTTTGGTCGCCAAAGACGGGAAAGTGGTTTACAATAAAGGTTTTGGCAATCATGATTACAAAAATAAAGAGACGGTCAGAGCCGATGATATTTACGACCTCGCTTCCATCACCAAAGTAGCTGCTACAACTTTGTCGGTAATGAAACTCGCGGATGACGGACGCCTGGATGTACACCGCAATCTGGGCGCTTATTTGCCGGATTTGAGGGGTACGAATAAAGAAAACCTGCCGGTGGAAGATGTACTCGCACACCGCGCCGGACTGCGTTCGTGGATTCCGTTTTATGAAAAAACAGTGTCCAATGACCGCCGGAATCCGAAGCCGCTTCCTGCTATTTACAGTACCAAAGCCACGCTTAATTTTAGCGTGCCCGTGGCGACAAATCTTTTTATGCGCGAGGATTACAAAAAAGAAATCTGGAAAGAAATTCTGGAATCGGAAGTTTTCGAGACAAAAAGATACAGGTACAGCGACCTCGGATTTTATATGCTCGGCGAAACTGTGGCGAGGGTCAGCGGGCAGTCGCTTGATGAATTTGCCACCGAAAATTTTTACGAGCCGCTCGGCATGCATACCACCCTATTTAATCCCTGGCAGCGCTTTACGCTGGAAAGAATCCCGCCGACGGAAGAGGATAATTATTTTAGAAAACAAACGGTGCGCGGGTACGTGCACGATATGGGCGCTGCCATGATGGGCGGCGTAGCCGGACACGCCGGGCTTTTTGCCAGCGCCAACGACTTGGCCATTTTGATGCAAATGCTGCTGAATAAAGGATACTACGGGGGCGAACGCCTGCTCAAAACCGAAACCGTGCGCCAGTTTACTACTCGTTGCGGGGATTGCTCAAGACGCGGACTTGGCTTTGATATGAAAGAAACCAGCGCGAAAGCCGGCCGCAATCTGCCCGCTGCGGCTTCAGCAAATACTTTCGGGCATACCGGTTTTACAGGCACCTGCATGTGGGCTGACCCGGATAAAAATCTGGTTTTTATTTTCTTATCCAACCGCACTTTTCCTACCATGCGCAATTCAAAACTGAATGAAAAAGATATCCGCGAGAGAATGTTTCAGGTGGTGTATGAAGCGCTGGAGTAGTTGATTTTGTTCAGATTTTTCAAAATCCGGTTTGTGAATAGAAAAATTCGGCTGCATTTTTTCAACAAAAACAGCCGCTCCGGTTTTAATCAGTCTTGAGCCTGTCATTATCTATTTTTGGCAAATAATAAATGACAAATTCCGTTTGGGCAATAGCAAGTTTTAGCGGAATGCCGTAATTTGGAAGCCCTGTGAATCGTGCAAAACAAGCTTTGTTTTTGCAACGCGCAGCACTCAGATTATCGCATCAAAAGACCGGTTTACCAAAATCATATCGCCGACATTATGCAAAATTCATTTACCCTGCTGTTTTTACTCGCCGCCTTCGTGATACAGGCACAACCCATCAATACCGAATTTGGAAAAAACAGGGTGCAGTTTCATAAAGAATTTGACGAATGGTCGCATTACGAAAGCGACAATTTTGAAACCTACTGGTATGGCGAGGGGAGAAATATCGGGCAAGCCGCCGTTCAAATCGCCGAGCAGGAATTTGCCGATATTCAAAATATACTCGAACACCGCATCAACGACCGCATCCACATCATTGTGTACAAAGACCTCACAGACCTGAAACAAAGCAACCTGGGCAGTGAAGATGCTTTTGAAAACAGCACCGGCCAAACCAAAATCGTAGGCAATAAAATGTTTATTTACTTCAACGGCGACCACCTGCACCTGCGCAGGCAAATACGGGAAGGCATCGCCTCGGTTTTTCTGAATGCCATGCTTTTCGGTTCGAATTTGCAGGAAATTGTACAAAACGCCGTGATGATGAACCTCCCCGAATGGTTTAAACAGGGACTGATAGCTTACTGCGGCGAAGCCTGGAACACAGACCTGGACAATCAATTACGCGACGTAATATTGAGGGAAGAATTCAGGGATTTTGAAAAATTTGCAGAGGCAAATCCGAAACTGGCGGGACATTCAATGTGGTACTACATCAGCCAGAATTACAGCAAAACAACGGTGTCAAACCTGCTTTACCTCACGCGCATCAACCGCAGCATCGAGAGTGGGTTTCTTTACGTACTCGGTCTGCCCTATGAGCGGGTGACGGATAGCTGGGCGATTTTTTTCCGGCAGCGCTACGAGCAGGAAGTAAAAGAATTTGACGAACCCGCAGGCACACCGGTGGTATTTAAAAATAAAAAAAGACTGCCGATCAGTCAGGTGAAGATAAGTCCGGACAGCAAAAAGATAGTTTATGTGGCAAATGAAATTGGGAAGTATAAAGTTTACCTGCAAGACGTGGCTACGGGCAAGCGCGAGGTGATACATAAAGGCGGATTCAGGAACAACATTCAGGCGACGGATTACGAATACCCGCTCCTCTGCTGGACGCCCGGCAATAATCAAATAGGGATTGTTTTTGAAAAAAGAGACGTGCCTAAGTTGATGTTGTACGATTTAAACACGGGCGAAAAACTTATTGAGCCACTGGATCCGCAATATCAGCGAGTACACAGCATTGATTTTCTCGACAATAACGTGATGGTGTTTTCGGCTACCGTGAAGGGATTTTCGGATTTGTTTTTTTACTACACCAATACAAGGCAGACACAAAGAATCACTCAGGATATCTGGGACGATCTGGACGCTTCGGTCGTTCAACTGAACAATCAGCGCGGCATTATTTTCGTCTCCAACCGGCCGGATTCTACCCTGCTGCCTGTAAAACTGGACACGCTGCTGCCTACCCAAAATTTTGACATTTTTTATTACAACATTGATAAAAAGGAAAATGAACTGGTGCGCATCACCAACACACCGCTCAATAATGAAAGACATCCTGTCGCGATGGACACGACCTGGTTTGCTTTTTTGTCGGACGAAAGTGGCATTTACAACAGGATGACCGGCTATCTGGAAGATTACGTCGCCTGGCACAACCGGGTAATTCAAATGAAAGACGGGCAGGAAATTATTTTACACGCAGATTCGACATTGACCGGACTGGACAGCACTGCGATAGACACGAGTTACCTGATCCCGGTAATTAAGCAGCGCGCCGTCAATCAATTTCAAACCAATTATGACAGAAACATTATAGAAATACACACCGCGCCGCGAGCCGGCCAAAAAGCGGAGCTGGTTTTTAAAAATGGAAAATCTCAAATATTGGCGAGCAGCATAGCGCCCGAAGAAAAATTTGCACCCAAACCCACCAGATTTTTTGTTAATCAACTGGAAAGCCGACGGCAAAAAAATAATACCCGGAAAAACGAACCCGCGCCCAAGCCAGAAAGCGGCGATAATATTTTGAAAGAAAACAAGGAACCCGCCACCGAAATCAAAGACCTGCCAGTGGAAAAAATGGACACCGGCATGATTGATATTGATAATTATTTTTTCCAGTCGCCTTTTGACGAACAGGAAATGCCAAGCCGCACGCGGCAGGAAGAAGAAGCGCCAGAAGAAACTGTCGTGCTGCTCCGTCCCGAAAATGTTCAACCGCTCAAAACCAACCAGGACATTTTTCGCTTCCGCTCCTCCAGAATTTCACCTTATAAACTGCGTTTCAAAACCGACTTTGTGACCACTCAACTTGACAACAACCTGCTTTTTGAGGGTCTGAATAGTTTTGCAGGTACGCCCGATCAGTTTAGCCTTCCTCCGCCGGGCATTCTTTTTAAAGCAAATTTTAAAGACCTGCTGGAAGATTACGTTATCGAAGGCGGCATCAGAATACCGACCACCTTCAACGGAGCCGAATATTTTTTATACCTGGATGATAAGAAAAACAGGCTCGACAAGCGCTACGCGCTTTACAGAAAAGGCACACGGTACGTCGAGGATCAAACTTCTATCGTACCGCGCCGATCAGAATCAGTCACAATCATCGGGCTGACACGATTCAAATATCCGCTTGATCTTTACCGGAGCATCCGCGCCACGGCTACTTTCAGGATGGACAGGCTTACGCAACTTTCTACCGACGCCTCTACCCTGCCGGTGCCAAACTATCGCGAACAGCGACTGGGTTTGAAACTCGAATATGTGTTTGACAATACGATAGACGTGGCTATCAATATCAAAAACGGCACCCGGTACAAATTTTTTGCGGAAGCCATGAAGCGGTTTGAAATTGACCTGGGCGACGATTTTAAATTTGAAGCGCGGCAGGGCTGGATGGGCGTAATCGGCATAGATGCGCGGCACTATCAGCGTTTTCTGAAGTATTCGGTTTTTGCGGCGCGGTTTGCCGGAGCTACATCTTTTGGCGATGAAAAAATCCTGTATTACCTCGGCGCGGTGGAAAACTGGATTTTCCCAAAATTTGACGAAACCATCCCCGTACCTTCCAATACTGATTTTGCTTCGCAAATTGCTTTCCAAACGCTGGCAGCAAATGTGCGTGGATTTAAAATGAATATTCGAAACGGCAATTCTTTTGCGCTGATCAACACCGAAGTGCGGATTCCTATTT
>CALMIT010000378.1 GCA_937864255.1 uncultured Saprospiraceae bacterium | reverse complement strand
CGATTGTAATATTGACATCATTCAGGCCTGGATAGATGCGGGTGCGCCTAATAATTAAAAATGAGGCGCAGAAACGAACTTATCTAACTGTTTTAAAAACTATTTGAAAATGAAAAAGAGCGTTCTTTTTGCCCTCGCGGTGCTTCTTACCGCCGCCGCCGGTTTCGGGCAGGGAAAATTTTTTACAAAAGGAGGGAAAATCAATTTTGACGCCGAGGGCGAACTGGATGATTTGGAGGAAATAAAAGCGGTGTCAAATACGGCGGCCTGCGTTTATGACGCGGCGAGTGGCAACATGGAGTGGTCTGTTTTGATGAAAAGTTTCAAGTTTAAAAATGCGCTGATGCAGGAGCATTTTAATGAAAATTATATGGAAAGTCAGAAATACCCGAAAGCAATTTTTAAAGGACAAGTAGCTGATTTTCAAAAGATTAACCTGGCTAAAGACGGCGAGTATCCGGCAACGGTCAACGGCAAACTCACACTACACGGCGTAACGAAGGATATAAGCGCGAAAGGTAAATTCCAGGTAAAAAATGGCGTCGTGACCGCGGCTTCGGATTTAAAAATCCGCCTTGCCGATTATTCTATCAAAGTGCCTTCCGTGGTGGGCAACAAAATAGCCGATGAGGTCAAAGTCTTCATCAACGCTACTTTGGAACCATTGAAAAAATAATTTTCAATAATGAAAACCGCTGGTAAAATGAAAAAAGAGCTATTCATCTTCAGTTTTTATTTGAGCCTTTTTTGCGCCCACGCTCCACTTTTGGCGCAGGAAGAAGGCAGTTTGCTGGACTTGATCGGTGAAGAAGAAACCACTGATTATACCACCAATGCTTTTAAATCTACGCGGGTAATTATGGGCAACAGCATGGAACTGCTGAGTCCCGGAACGCTTGATTTTCGTATCCTCCATCGCTTCGGTCAGATCAACAGAGGCGCTTACGAATTTTTCGGGCTGGATAACGCGACCATGCGGCTGGCTTTCGATTACGGACTTTCAAAAAACCTGATGATCGGCGTCGGGCGCAGCACGAATAAAAAAGAAGTGGACGGTTTTTTTAAATACAGAATTTTGTGGCAGTCGAGCGGCAAAAAAAATATGCCCGTTTCGCTGCTTTGGGCAAGCGGCATGACTGTCAACGGACTCAAAGACCCGACCGGCATAGAAGAGGTAAAAGCTACGTTTGAAAGGCGGTTGGGATTTTATCACCAGTTGATCATCGGGCGAAAATTCAACGAGCGTTTTACGCTTCAACTCTCGCCCATGCTGGTACACCAAAACATCGTCTCCTCGCAGGTATATCCTAATGATCTTTTTGCGCTCGGGCTGGGTGGCAGGTATAAATTTACCAAACGCGTGGCTTTCGTTTGGGACTATTTTTATGCATTTAACAAATTTCCCGGCTTCCTTTCCGAAAATCCGCTTTCGCTCGGATTTGACATCGAAACCGGCGGACACGTATTTCAGCTACATTTTTCCAACGCTGTGGGTATGAACGAACGCGCCTTTATGAACGACATAAACAGCAACTGGCTGAAAGGCGAAATTCAATTCGGGTTTAATTTGTCGCGCGTTTTTCAGGTGGCAAAAAGGAAATCGGAAACGGATTGGTAATTTCAAAAAAAATTAGCTGCTCAATTTTTTACGCGCCAGCAAATTGCTCATACCGACGCCAAAAAGAACGATTGTTACCGAACTTGCCGGCATCAAAATAGCTGCTACCACCGGCGAAAGCGTGCCGGTGACGGCGTAACTCAAACCGACCAGGTTGTAACAAAATGCGAGTAAATAAGCCCAATGTACGAGGCGAACGCTGCTTTTGGAAAACTCAATCATGGACGGAATTTGATGAAACTGTGCGGCACTCAAAATGCCGTCGCTGGCGGGCGTGAAATTGTTTGTATTTTCGGTGAGTACGATCCCTACGTCGCTTTTTTGCAAAGCACCGGCATCATTAAGACCGTCGCCAAACATAAGTACCTTCTCGCCTTTTCTTTGCAATTCTTTTATAAAATCCAGCTTGTCTTGCGGGCTTTGGTTGAAATGCATGCAATCCGCATTTTCAAAAAATCTGCCGAGGTTTTCCTTTTCGCGGTCATTATCTCCGGAAAGCAGGAAGGTTTTGTAGTTTTTTTGAAAATAAGAAAGATTCTTTTCTATGCCGTTCCGGTACTCATTTTGAAAAACGAAACTGCCCGAAACCGTTCCATCCATTTCCATAAAAACTTCCGTTTCACCCGCTGTTTTTTGATTTAAAAAAGCTGCCGAGCCGAGCCTCAAAAAGACTCCATCAACTTTGCCTTCCACACCCGCGCCCGCATTTTCAAAAAAGCCGGCAACCGGCAAATCTTCGCTGCCATCTTTCAAAAAATCGTGCAATTGGCGGCTGAGCGGATGATTTGACTGCCCCGCCAGGGAGCGAAACATCTGCCGCTGCCTGGCAGTCAGGATAGCGCCTTTTTGCACAATTCTGCTTTGAAGCGCGTTGGTCAGCGTACCTGTTTTATCGAACACGACAGCCGTCACGTCTTTCAGGTCTTCAATGACCTGGGTGTTTTTGAGATACAACTGATTTTTTGCCAAAACCCGGATGGCG
>CALMIT010000377.1 GCA_937864255.1 uncultured Saprospiraceae bacterium | reverse complement strand
GGGCCTCGGGCAGTTTGTTCTGCTGCCGGCGCGTCACGCCGGTAAAAAAAGCGAGCGCCCAATATGCCCAAAGTTGTTCTTTTTGAAAAAGCTCCCACATGCGCCAGCCGGCCACGCCGGCAAGCACAAAACCTGCGGCTATCAGACTGTATTTGGTAGTTGGTTTCATTTGAGCAAGAAACTGATGTTTGGGCGAAGTTGAAAAGAATTCTATGGATTGGGAAAAACAAGTTGAAAAATTTAAAAATAAGATTTCGCCGATACTGACGGAGATTTACCGAAAATTAAGAAATTTGCCCTCCTTTACCGGGATTTGTAAAGTCGGCCCGGCAAATTCTATTAACTAACTTTTCAAAAAAACAAGTTCATGCGGAGAGTCATTGATAGCTGGCATAGTCCTGCTTTAAATAAAAAGATGGAAATCGTTTCCTACGGTCATTTTGGGTTTTCGCTTTTGTTGCTGCCCACCGCCGCTGCCGATTATCTGGAATACGAGCGTTTTTTATTGATAGACTACATCAGCAAATACATCAATGAGGGCAAGGTAAAAGTGTTTTCTATCAACAGTATCAATTCTGAAAGCTGGCTGAATCGCAATATGCACCCGCGCCACAAATCCATTCGTCATCAGCAATTCAACGATTACGTATTTAACGAAGTAGTGCCGTACCAGACCAGCCACGACACGCCAATCGTAACCTGCGGCGCCTCGCTCGGCGCGCTGCACTCTGCTAATTTGTTTTTCAAAAGGCCGGATTTGATTAATGGCGTGATAGCTATGAGCGGCGTTTATGATTTGCAGTCATACACTGACGGCTACTATGATCAGGATGTTTATTTCAACAGCCCGATGTCCTATCTGCCGGGTTTGGATGATGATTTTTTCCTCGAGCATATCCGAAAAGGAAGCATTCACGTACTGACAGGTTCGGGTGCTTATGAATCGCCGGATGCTTCGCGTGCGCTGTCAGGCGTGCTGCGCTCGAAAGGCATTAATCACAATCTTGAAATCTGGGGTGCGGATATGCGCCACGATTGGCCGACCTGGCGGGCTATGTTGCCTTATGTGATTGAGACCAAATTTTAATCGAAAAATAGTTATCGTTTTGTTTCATTTTTCGGCAGGCTTTCGAAACCAAAAGTCTGCCTGCAATTAATTTATTATGAGTCAAGTTCATTTGAGCGAACAAGAAATTGTAAGAAGAGAAAACCTGCAAAAAATTATAGAATTGGGTATAGACCCATACCCGCCGGAAGCATTTGATGTGACGCACACAGCGGCGCAACTTAAAGCGGAATACCGGGAAGAAGTGCTGGAAGATGGTACTAAAAATCGCCTGAATTTTCAGGATGTGAGCATTGCCGGCAGATTGATGGCGAGCCGCGAGGCAGGTAAAGCGATGTTTTTGAATTTGCAGGATTCTTCGGGACTGATACAGCTTTACCTCCGCCGAGACGAAATGGGTGAGGGAGAAGATTTTACCTTCTTTGATGTGGTGATAAAAAAACTGCTGGACATCGGCGATTTTGTCGGGGTGAAAGGATTTGTATTTAAAACAAAAACTGGCGAAGTCAGCATTCATGTACAATCTTTGAAATTGTTGGGCAAGTCGCTACGCCCGCTGCCGATCGTGAAAAGAGACGCTGAGGGGCACGTTTATGACGCATTTACTGATCCGGAAGCCCGGTACAGAATGCGTTATGTGGATTTGATTGTAAATCCCGAAGTCAGGGAGACCTTCCTCAAAAGAACCAAATTGGTCAATTCTATTCGCGAATTTTTAAATCAAAGAGGAGCATTGGAAGTTGATACGCC
>CALMIT010000376.1 GCA_937864255.1 uncultured Saprospiraceae bacterium | reverse complement strand
TTTCCAATTTGACTTTAGTCGTTTTGGGCGACGGCGCCGGTGGTTCGGGAACGGTAGAAGACGTGGTTGCTTTAACCGGACAAAGTATTCCGGCAGACGGCTACTTTTTGGCGGCAATGGGAACTTTTACGCTGGGTACGCCGGATTTCGTTACTGACCTTAATTTTGAAAATAGCGATAATCTTACTTTCCTTTTAGTACAAGGTTTTTCCGGTATGCTAAGCCAGGATCTTGATTTAAATGATGATGGTATTTTGGATATACTACCCTGGACGGTTATTAATTCCGGTGTGGCTTTGATTGAAGAACCAAACCCACCGGCAGGAACAGAGTACGAATACGCTACTTCATTGGGGCTTCCGGTAGTTGGTCCTGATGGCGCATTTGTACCGGGACATGTGGCTTTGATTAATGGCGTGTGGCAAATTGGAAATTTCGATCCCGCAGATCCTGCCGCGCTTGACTCGCCTGGTAGCGCTAACTCAGCGCCTAACTTTACCTACATTTGGTTGCTTACCCAGGATAATTCGGGTACGGGAGGTACGGCTTATGATATTATTTTAAGCCAACCGGGAGCCAATAGTGCGCCATACGGCACTATTTTTTCAGGCATCGCCCCCGGCGAATATTGTGTGCACGGGATGAGTTTTGACGGAAGCTACGCTGATTTTCTTGCCAACAACTACGTCAACGGCGGAGAGATTTTGGCTGATATTGCCAACAATACAATCTGCGCGGATATAGACTTAAATCTTTGCATACCACTTTCAGTAGTCGAAAATCTGGAGATCACTAATTTGGTCGTTTCCGCTTGTACCGGAATGACGACTAATTCAACTTATACCGTTTCCTTTCAAATTTCAGGAGGAAAAGCTCCCTTGACCATAAACGGTACTGCAATTACAGGTCCGTTCCCGCAAGTTTTGCCATCAGGTACGGTTACAGGCGGGGCAGGCACCGATGTAAGCCCTTATCAATTTGTAAGTAATGCAATTCAGAGCAACAGTATCGTTAATCCGGTCTCATATAGTTTCACCGTTAGCGATGCTTCCAATTGCCCGAATCCGGCTGTGATCAGCGGATCACAA
>CALMIT010000375.1 GCA_937864255.1 uncultured Saprospiraceae bacterium | reverse complement strand
GTTTGAGGCGTCGCAGGATACGAAGGGGCTTTTTTCAGCACTTCAGCACCTCAAACACAACAAACATGAGGTCGTACTTTTTCACGTAGTAGATAAATCAAAAGAACTGGATTTTGAATTTGAAAACCGGCCTTATCTGTTTATTGATATGGAATCGGGTGAAGAGGTGAAACTTCAGTCCAATCAGGTGAAAGATTATTATAAAGCGCAGGTGGCAGAGTTTTTAAACGAATTGAAATTCAAATGCCTTCAATATAAAATTGATTTTGTGGAAGCGGATATCAGCCGGGGATACAAGCCAATTTTACAGGCATATCTCGTAAAAAGAGCGAAAATGAAATAATCGGAATTTTAAAGTTTCCGCTTTCATTTAAAAACAAATTCTTCTATATTTGCGCCCGTTTTTAACTAAAAGATAAATCCATTAAAATGAAAAAAGATACGCATCCGAAAAATTATCGCATGGTGGTATTCAAAGACTTTTCTTGCGATGAAGCGTTTTTGACTCGTTCCTGCACTCCCACCAAAGACACAATCGTATGGGAAGACGGCAAAGAGTATCCTTTGGTAAAACTTGAGATTTCGAGCTATTCTCACCCTTTCTTTACCGGAAAAATGAAATTTGTAGATACGGCAGGGCGTATTGATAAATTCAATAAGAAATTTGCTAATTCGAAGTTTGCCGCCAAAGAGCAGTAAAACTTTGTACATAAAAACTAAAGTCTCATTCGGTTGAACGGATGAGACTTTTTTATTTGATTTGCATTGATTGAATTTTTCTGAATATTTACCTTCGTCCCGAGCTTTTACCGATTTTAATTATCCTCCATGAATCTGATTATTTTTGACAACGATCTCCGGTCTCGCTTTTTGCCTCTCGTTTACACGCGCCCCGTCTGCGAATTGCGCGTCGGCATCCTGACCATCAGAGAAAAATGGGAAAAATGGCTTGACGCCAAAGCCTCCTTCATTACGCAGGATTATCTGGCTGAAAAATACCCGATTGACATCAGAAAAGACAATATTCTCATCAACGGCACGGTGCTGCCGTCAGACAGGCTTTGTACGCTGATCAGGCAAATGGAAATGAACGAGGCATTGCTCAAAGACGGTGAACTGATAGCCGCCCGTCTGGACGACGAACAATTTGAAAACCTGATAAACGACCGCGATATTGAAGAATTGGAAGCATTCGATTTAATGGATACTCCTTTTTTGAAAATCAACCAGATTTGGGATTTATTCACGTTAAACGAAGAAGCGTTAAAGTCTGATTTTGAATTGATTACGACGGGGAGGCAATCGCAGCCGCTGTCTGCTACCAATCAGGTTTTGGGCGCCGAAAATATATTTTTAGAAGAAGGTGCCAAGGTGGAATTTTCCGTTTTGAACGCGACGAGCGGTCCAATTTACATCGGCAAAAATGCAGAGATCATGGAAGCCTGTAGCGTCAGGGGCGGGCTGGCTTTGTGCGAAAGCTCGGTGTTGAAAATGGGCGCGCGGATATACGGACCCACCACGATTGGCCCGCATTCAAAAGTAGGCGGAGAGGTAAGCAATTCTATTCTTCTGGGTTATTCAAACAAAGCGCACGATGGTTACCTTGGCAATTCCATTCTGGGCGAATGGTGCAACCTGGGGGCGGCTACCAATGTGTCCAATCTCAAAAATAATTATGCAACGGTACGCCTCTGGAGCTATAATTCGGAACGCTTCGAACCTACCGGACTGCAATTTTGCGGACTTATCATGGGCGATCACTCAAAAACTGCCATCAGTACGACTTTCAACACGGGTACGGTAGTGGGCGTTTCCGCCAATATTTTTGGCGCGGGTTTTCCGCGCAATTTCATTCCCTCATTTGCCTGGGGCGGCGCGCAGGGATTTTCTACTTTTCAAACAGAAAAAGCATTTGACACCATGGAAAAAGTCATGGGGCGGCGCGGTCTTATCTTTGAGATTCCGGATCGCCTGATCATGCTGCGCATATTTGAAGAAACTGCCAAATTCAGGGTTTGGGAAAAAGAAAAGAACCCGCCGCAAAACGACTGATTTTTTTATTTTAAAAATGCGAAACTTATCTTGTTTGCTTCAACACAATAGCGCACAAAACTCAAAAAGTATTAATTTTTCAAATAATTTTTGATTAAGAAAAGAATCGCCGGACGAAAGGCGTTGTACCACGCATCACTCAAATTTTAATCTATGCTAACCAGTCGAATTCTTGCCTTCGGTCTTTGCTTCTTTTTTTTAGTTTCGAATGTATCCGGTCAAAATGACTCTTTACAAACCATACGCGGGGTAGAGAGCGCTGCCACGCAGTTGGGCGTATCGGATTCGAAAATGATCGATCTTTTGATGCCCGTGATGCCGGGCGTGGGCAGCAATGGTCGCGATTTGCTCAATGAACAAACCGTAAAACCGTACATGATGCCTCCCCGAAAACTTGGCAGAGGCGGCTCTTTGTATGCGTATTCTCTGGCTTCACTTTTGGAATTTTATGTCAATTTTGACCAAAATTTTAAAGACAACTTAAGCCCTGACTACATTTCTTTAAGTACGGAAAACAAGGGACTCGAAGAGGCTTTTAAATTTCTGGCACTCAACGGGACGGTTTCCGCCGCCATCATGCCGTATGACGCCTCGGCTATTTCGTCGGCCGTTTTTGCGACGCAGAAATATAAAATTGCCAATTATCTCCACATTTTCAGAGATGTGACCAACGGGCGGCAAAAGGTTTTTGAAACCCGGAAAGCGCTGATGCGTGGCAATCCTGTGATGGTAGAAATGCTGGTGTCAGAAGATTTTTTTAACCTGAATGGCGCTTCATTCTGGCGGTCACTGGGCAAAAAAGCCGAAACGCCGGTGACGCTGCTGGTAGTCAGTTACGATCAGGATTTGGAGGCATTCGAATTATACGGCACCTGGGGTAAAGAGTGGGGTAGCAATGGCTATCTTTGGGTGGATTATGAAGATTTTGGAAAATTTGCTCAAAATGGTTTCGTCATAGTGCCAAAAAAATAAAATCAGACTCAAATGCCCCCACCACTGGCTGAACGCTTGCGACCAAAAACGCTCAATGATTATCTGGGACAGGAGCACCTGGTCGGCAAAAATGCCGTTTTGAGAAAAGCGATTGAAGCCGGAAATTTACCTTCCATCATTTTTTGGGGTCCGCCGGGTGTTGGTAAAACCACGCTGGCGCAAATTATAGCCAATCAGTTGGATCGCCCTTTTCACATTTTGAGCGCCATCAATTCCGGCGTTAAAGACATCCGGGAAGTCATTGATAAAGCTAAAAGTCAGCGGTTTTTTAATGCGGCCAACCCAATTTTATTTATAGATGAAATACACCGGTTTAGTAAATCGCAGCAAGACTCGCTTTTAGGCGCAGTGGAAAAAGGCGTGGTGACTTTGATCGGCGCTACTACCGAAAATCCTTCTTTTGAAGTCATTTCCGCTTTGCTTTCCCGCTGTCAGGTTTACGTTTTAAAACACCTTGAAAAGGAGCAGTTGGAGGCTTTGTTAAAAACAGCTATCGAGAAAGATGAATATTTGAAAGAAAAGTCAATAGAACTGGAAGAAACGGCGGCTATTTTACAATATTCCGGCGGCGACGCGCGCAAACTTTTAAATATTCTTGAACTGGTAACCAATCAGGCTGTGAAAGGCGAGGTTTTAAAGATTACAGACGAACTGGTCACCGAGTGTATTCAGCAAAATATTTTGATTTACGATAAGTCGGGCGAGATGCACTATGATCTCGCCAGTGCACTAATCAAATCCATGCGCGGCAGCGATCCGAATGCTGCAATTTATTATCTCGCGAGAATGT
>CALMIT010000374.1 GCA_937864255.1 uncultured Saprospiraceae bacterium | reverse complement strand
TGTGGTCGTCGGGGTTGGAGCAGGATTTGTTCATCATGACCCCGGCGTAAGGCAGATTGTACCCACAATTGCCGGCCGGATCGGTGACAAAATAAGTGTTTAAAGTATTGGCTACATTGTATTGAAACATAAAAAAAGCACCGTCAATCACGGTATCGTGCTGATTCAAAGCGGTATTATTGATAAAATTTATTTCTCCTTCGATAAAAAACTGGATGTTGGAAGCCGCCATGTCTTCATTTAAAGTACAAAAAGCGTCAAGGATGCGCGTCGTTGAAAAATGGGCTGTCCCTTCATCAGTACCTACCGAGTGAATAGTCATCGGCACGTATAAAATCGTGTCGGTAGAAAGTCTGAATGCTGCCGTATTTTTTTGGTAATTTTTGAGCCAGGGCGATTTTTCGGCGGGTGTGCCGCAGGGAAAAGGTTTTTGCGCCGAAGCCGACGCCACGAAAAATAAAACAAGCAGTAAAATTAGAATCCTCATAAAGCGATTTTTTGTTCAAAGTTAACTGACAAAATATTTTTTAAAGGCAAAAACAAAAACACCCTGGCAAATTGTCGGCTGGTATAAAAAACCGGCAATCACCTTTTCCGGCAATTTCTCCGCACACATTTTCGGTAAATGCGGGTATTTTTAACTTTGAACGCCTTCCTCATCATCAAAAAATCATTTTGAAATGAAGCAAATTATGACTTTGCTGCAAATCTTGGCGATAGTGCTTTTGAGTGCGGCTTCTGTTTTGGCGCAGGTGGAAAAAAAGGAAATCGGAAACCTCGTTTTGGAAGATATGCCCGACATATCGGCAGCCTGGGACGAAACGCTCGACCAATACCAAAATACCCGCTCCGCTGACGTGGCAGACTGGACGCCGGACGGCGAAAGTATTCTGATCAAAACGCGTTTTGCAGAAACGACGCAGTTTCACCTAATCGAAAAACCGAGCGGCGCACGTACGCAAATCACTTTTTTTGACGAGCCGGTGGGCGGGGGAAAATTCTGTCCCGCGAGTAATTACAGCGGCTTTCTTTTTTCAAAAGACATCGGCGGGAATGAATTTTTTCGACGCGATCTGTTTTGTAATAAGTAAGAAAAAACGGGGGCGCAATAACCTCAAAAAAGCACAAAAAAATGTGGGGAGCGGGGTAATCTTCGCGACC
>CALMIT010000373.1 GCA_937864255.1 uncultured Saprospiraceae bacterium | reverse complement strand
ACGGCGACCACCGAGATCTACACTCTTTCCCTACACGACGCTCTTCCGATCTAAACCTCGCTTCAGGACTTTACTTCCTGAAGTTGCAAATGGGTGCGCAATTCACAACGACGAAGATTCAAAAACTCTAAAATGTATAAATACTGATTTTAAAAACCCGCGCCTGAAATCAGGCGCGGGTTTTTAATTTTTACTGCATTTATCCAGGTTTTGTTTTACTAAAAGTCAAAAAGGATTGCAACTTTTATAATGCAGCGAATGTCTTTGAAACCAGAAACTCGCTATAAAAAAATCTTTTAAAACCAGATAAAATACCTAAGGGGTTGGAATAATTTTGTAAATTTGCCGACCCGAAAAAATCCTCGTCATGAAAAAAAATATCCTCAAAAGCGCTGTAATCATCCTGTTCCTTCTGGCAAGTACGCTCAGTTACACCTTTCTGAATTTTTGTACATCTGTAAAACACAATCTGGAATTAACAGAGCAGCAAACGAACCCGGAAGAAAATATCAACGAAAAAATGATGCAGCTTCCCGACCTGCATATCGTGCAGGAAACGTTCAAAATTTTCAAAAAAATAATTCCTGCTTTCTAAAAAATAGTCATTTAATGAAAACGCCCCCGATTTGTACAAATCGGGGGCGTTTTCATATCTGCCGTTTTTAATCTCAAAAAAAATATTCCAGCCTTTCTCAAACAGCCGCCCAATTATCTATCTTTGCTTTGATGCTTCAGTAACAGATTACTCCGCCCAAACCGATTTTCAAACCCGAATCGGGAGCAAGCCCGTTCTGAAACACTTTCTCTGAATTTCTATCCCACTAAAAGAAAAAACTGTTCATTTTCCTGCATTGTTGAATAAGACGCCAAATTCGATGATATGAAATGTACAATAAGAGGTCTTTCCTTTTTTGTCTTTGCGTTCGCGGCTTCTTTTTTGCTGACGACATCTTTGAAAGGAAACATACCGGCTACCCAAAAAACCGATGCTGAAAACAAGACCAAAAATCTTGTCTGTGCGCCGCCTTTCGCGCTAAAAGCACTTTCCGTCACTACCACTTCCGCCCTGCTTAGCTGGAATATCGCCAACACGCCACAGGAATCTGAGTGGGAAATAGAACTAATAGAAAACGGACAAAATTTTACCGGAACCCCCACGCATACCGCCGTGCTTACCAGACCTTTTTTAATGGAAAATCTGAATCCCGGAAAGCTCTATTTTTTTAAAATGAGGGCAGTGTGCGGCGCGGAAATCAGTAATTGGAGCAATGAATCCGGTACTTTCATTACACAGACGACGAATCCCTCGGATTGTCCGATTGACATTCCAATCCCCGACAATAATTGTATGACGCCGCTGGAACTGGGTATTGAAGTCAGCAACCAAGCCGGTGCAGCGCTGGGCGTAGATGTGATTTTGCAGGAAGTGCGCCTGATCATCGAACACGAATGGCTCGTGGATTTGGACGCCTACCTGGTTTCTCCCTCCGGCGTAATTGTGGAATTATTCAATGAAAGCGGCGGCACAA
>CALMIT010000372.1 GCA_937864255.1 uncultured Saprospiraceae bacterium | reverse complement strand
GCAAGCCGAGTGGAATTCCATGCGTCCGTACACTTATTCCCACAAAGACAGCTCGGCAAATTACACGCATTACGGGCAAGCGCTGGCGCATCCGCTTGGCGCGAATTTTCGCGAGGGAATTTTCCTGCTGCGCTACCGGCCTTTTAAAAAATGGTCTGTAGATTTTCGCTACATCGCCGCCCGAACGGGGGAGGACGCAGACAGCACCAACTGGGGGGGTAATATTTTGCTGCCCAACATCACGCGCGAACAAACTTACGGCAACGAAACAGGGCAGGGTGTGGGCGCAAAAATAAACCTGGCTGCCGTCAATGTGAGCTATCGCCTGTTTCACAATTTTTTTATTGACGCGCAATTTTTCATGCGTAAAAAAGACAGCGACGACGATGCCCGCGACCTGACTACGCAGTATTTTGGAATAGGACTGCGCCTGAACAGCGCGCCGTTGAAAATGGATTTTTAAAAATCAGCCCGCTATTTTTTTCCAAAAACTATTTAATTGTTGCTCTAATGCCGCAGCATCGCTGTGAAATGAGTGGCCTTCGTCGTTTCTGATTTTGTCAAACAAATCCAGAAATTCCGAATCCCCGGGTCCGCGCTCCGCAAGACGACTCAGGAGCAAAGCCCACTCCGATTTTTCCAAAAAACGCACGTCGCCCGATGCGATGAGTTTTTGAAAAACAGCCGCCGCCTCATGATAATTTTTTAATTCAAAATGACTGTTGCCGATAAATAACTGCGCCTCGTAATAACGCGAATTATCGGTCGGCACCGCTTCCAGAATTTTGATCGCTTCCGCGTAATTTTTTTGCTCAAAGGCACTCAGCCCTTTTTCAAAATCAAGCACTTCGGTAGCGCCGTTGCCGCGAAAAGCCAAAGCTTGCGGCGCTTCGTGAAAAGCTTCCGCCAAAGCCGCATTTGAATAATTCTGACGGGCAAAATTCCAACTGAAAAAACCGACCAGGAGCAACACGCTCGCTGCTGCGGCGAGGGCGTATAAACGCCGGTTCATAGAAACTACCTTCGCGCCGCCCGCCATTTTTTGACCGGACTGATCCGCTTCCGACCAATTTTTCAGGGTGTTGCGCAAATCGTCTTCCACGCTTACTTCCACCACCTCGCCGCTCAGCCGGTAAAGTCGGTAAGCCTGCCGGAGTTCTTCGTTGCTCGCCAGTTCTTTTTCAAAAGCGGCGCTTTCGTCCGCAGCCATCTCGCCGGCGGCGTATTTTTCTATTTGATCGATGTAAATTTCAATATCCATCACATGTAGTTTTTTAAAAGTTCTGAAAGATTTGGGTTTTGCTGCAAATATTCGAGGAGCGACAAATGGCAGCGGTATTTCGCTTTGCGCGCCTGCTGCTCGTTTGCCAGTCCCATCGCCTCGGCGATTTCGTCCATGCTGTACGAGAGTTGCCAGAGGTTCAGTATTTTTTGGCAGCGTTCGCCCAGTTGCTCCAAAATCTGCCGCAGCACCGATTTCCTTTCTTCATCAAAATAATTGGATTCGGGTGTGAAATCCGCTGCGCCTTCAAAAGGCTGGCTCTCGTCTGTGAGCCGCGTTTTGGACTGTTTGCGAGCGCGGTTCATCCACAAAAACCGGCAGATCGAATACAAATAACCTTGCAGGCTGCTCTCACCTCTGAATTTCTCCTCGCGGATGTTGCGATCCAGCACGATAATACCTTCGTGAAACATATCCTGCCCGTCTTCCGTGTTGCCGCCGTGATTCCTGACAAAATCAATCACCTTGCCTTTCAATTCACGGTCGTCGTATATTTTGCGAATGGCTGCCTGGCGGTCGTTCCCGCCCGCTTTTATCGCTTCCAGAAGTTGATCCTCCGTGAAAATATTTGCATTCATAATCAAGTGTTTTAAAAATCGAATACGTACCCAAAAAGAAAAACCATTGCGCCTCGCCGCAAATTTAGTTTTTTCAATCTTTGTACTTTGTAAGGCGGCAGGATTTCGATCCGCGGCATTAAAAGAAAACGGGCGCTCCGATGAAATGGAAATTTTCGATTTGGCTGGTTTGCATTTTTTGCGCACTCTGCGAGGCACAAACCGTCGACACCTTGCAGGCAGCCGCTTTATTGAAAAAAGCGCAGCAATTGTACGATTCGGCGCAATTTCCGGAAAGCAGGCAGGCAGCCGAGCAGGCTTTGCGGATTTTTAAAAATCAGTCCGCGCTCAACCGGCAGGTGGAGTGCTCCATTTTGTTGGGCAATATTTTTGCGGACATGGGCGCGCCGGAAAAAGCGCTCGCTTTTTACCAAGTGCCGGCCAACGCGGAGCAACTAAACCCGGCGCTGAAAGCGCAATGTCTCAACAATACCGCCGAAATTTATTTTAAAAAAAGAGACGTCGAACCTGCTCGAGCGCTGCACGAACAAGCGCTCAAAATCCGCCTGGACTACTTCGGTGAAAATCACCCCGACGTCGCAGATTCGTACAACAACCTCGGCAACTGCGCCCTGCCCAACCTCGCCCGCGCCATCGAATTGCACCAAAAAGCGCTCAAAATCCGGCAGGCTGTTTTGCCGCCCGATCACCCCGATCTCGCCGTCAGCTACATCAACCTCGCCAACCTGTCGCGCCAAAATCAAGACCCCGCTCAGGCGCTGGATTTTTATCAAAAGGCGCTCCCGATACGCGAAAAAAAACTGGGCGCCGCACACCCGAAAACGCTCGCGCTTTTTAGTACAATCGGCGAGTTGTACTTTGAAAAAAATGAACCCGTCGAGGCGCTTCGCTACTATCGCCGCGCCTTGTCAGTGGGAAATTTTCCCGCTGCGCAGGCGGCTGTTTTGTACGACAAAATCGGACTTTGCCTGCAACAGGTTCAGGATTTTGAAGCCGCCCGCCGCGAGCACGAAAACGCCATCCGACTCACCCCGCCCGACGATCCAAATCTGGGCGGCATGTACAACAACCTCGCGAATTGCTATTTTAAAAATGAAGAATTTTACAAAGCCGCCGAACAGTATCAAAAAGCGCTCGACCAAACCCTCCGAAATGCATCGGCAGAATCTGCGCAACCGGTAATTTACAACAACATGGGGCTGTGTTACCTGGCAAAAAACGACTACCGGCGGGCCTCCATTTATTTTAAGAAAGCGGCGGAATTGAGTGCGGGCAATGATAAAATAAGCTTCGGACTAAACCTCGCGCGCGCGCTCCGCAAGCGAAAAGAATTTGTCAATGCCGACGCCGTTCTCGCCGGCACAAAAGTCGAGTGGCAAAAAAAAGGCGACAAAACAGACCGGCTGCTGCTGATAAATCTGCTCGGCACGGAAGCCGAATTTTTGCTGGAAAGCGGGGCGCATGAAAATGTGCGGCAAGCGGCAAATTTGTTGGATCGGGCAATGAGCCTGGCAGATTCTATTCAAAGCGGTTTAGGCGACAATACGGCTCCAACGACTTTAAATGATCTGTTTTACCGCATTTCAGAGCTGGCTATCCGGGCAAATTTTTTCCTTTTTGAAAAAGAAAATCAAAATGCTTTTTTGGAAAAAATCTTCCTCGTCAGCGAAAAAAACAAGTCCTGGCAATTGCTCCGCGCAGTGCGGCAGGCGAATGCCGAAAAATTTGCCCGCGTGCCCGACAGCCTTTTAAAAAAAGAACAACAGTTGGCGCAGCAATTACTGTTATTTGAAAAAAACCAGGCCCGCTCCGGGCAGCCGGAAAGCGGCTACCTCGAAACCCGCCTGGCGCAGCAGCAACTGATCCGCGACATCGAAAAAAATTATCCCGAATACTTTCGCCTCAAATATAGTCTCGCCACAACGCCGCTCGCCGCCGTCCAAAAATCGCTTTTAAAAAGTGGGCAGGCGCTGCTCGAATATTTCATCGGTAGCGAGCACATTTTCATCATCGTCGTACAAAAAGAAAAAACCGGGGTGCTGGAAATCAAAAAAGATTTTCCACTCGAACGACTGGTCATGCAATTGCGCGAAAGCGTGGAAGCCTATCCGCGCAGCAGCGGCGCGACGCTGGAAAAAGCCATCCGCGATTACAACGAGACGGCTTATTTGCTGTACCAAAAATTGATAGCGCCTGTTTTGCAAAAAACCGATTTGCCGCCCGCACTCGTGATCGTGCCCGACGGCATTTTGCATTTTTTGCCTTTTGAAATTTTGCTGAGCAGTCCGCCCAAAGACCCGCACCGTTTTAAAAATCATCCATATCTGCTGCGCGATTATGCTTGCAGCTACGTCGCCTCCGCCACGCTTCTGGAAGAATTGCAAAAACAACCCGGGCACAAAAACAGCGCGCAAATGCTCGCCCTGGCGCCCGATTTTAAAAACAACCTGTACGGACTTGCAGAGCTGCGGCGCAATAAAACGGAGGCGCAGTCAGCCATTGATCTTTTTGGCGGGCGACTGTTGTCCGGTCCGGCGGCGCGGCTGGATACTTTTTTGAAAATAGCCGGCAACTACAACCTGCTGCTGCTCGCCACCCACGGACAGGCAAATCCGCGCACGGGCGATTATTCCTGGATTGCCTTTTCGGAAATAAGCGACACGCTCGATAACGAATTGCTGTACGCCCGCGATTTGTACGCGCAAAACTGGAAGGCTGATCTGGCAGTATTGAGCGCCTGCGAAAGCGGGGTGGGGGAGTGGCGGCGCAGCGAAGGACTGCTCGGCATGGCGCGCGGATTTTTCTTTGCGGGTACGCGCTGTCTGCTCGCCACGCTGTGGAGCGTGGACGACGCGCGCAACTCGGAACTGATTACTTCCTTTTTTGAAATTTTAAAAAAAGGCGAAACGCCGGAAAGTGCACTCCAAAAAGCGCAATTAGCCTACTTAGAAAGCCACACAAATGACGAAGCCCATCCGGTTTATTGGGCAGCGCCGGTGGTGACAGGTTATCCCGCCGCGTTGCAGCCGGACAGCCGGGCACTCAGTTGGTGGTGGCTTTTGTTGATAATTCCGCTATGTTTTTTGCTTTTTTATTTTAGAAAAAAAGGCGTTTAATTTATTGATTATCAGCGTGTTTGATTTTTTGCCAAAAAAAATTTTCCAAAAGCGGGGTACGGTTTCGGCAGGCAGGGACACATGATGACGTAACACATTTTTTTTCAAACCTTAAAAAAACAGTCGTCATGAAAAAATCTACATTTTGTTTAGTTGTTTTTGCTTGCTTGTTTGCTACAATTGCTCAAGCGCAATTTCCGAGAGTCACTAAAGTGAATCCGAGAATTATTAATGGTCCGGGCATCAACAATCCGGGCAACATCCTCGGCGGATGCGAAGACCCCGCCATCGTGGACTTCAAAGTGGACAGAATCGGCGGAAATGTCCGCGCCCAGGTAGTGGTAAAAAACATCGGTTTCCACCACTTTATAAGTGGCCCAAATCAGCAACAAATTCAGATTTACCGGAACGGAGCAATGGTAGCCTCCCGTTCATTTCCCGGAAATCGCCTGAACGCCGGAGCAGTACTTACGCTCGATTATTCCGGGGTATTCGCCGCCAACACACAATGGAAAGCTTTTATCGTGTATGATCCGGACATCTATATAGACGGCAATACACAAAACGATGATTGCAACCAGGGTAACAATACTCAAATCAGGTAAGATTTCAAGCAGGATTTTAGGTTATAAATTAAAAACCTGAGGGGTCCAAACACGGACCGGCTCAGGTTTTTTTATTTTAGAATTGTTTTGAAATTTTAAAACTTCAGCAATTTTCGGCTTGACATTTTTCCATTTTCAAAATAAAAAGACAACCAGTAAACCCCACGCGGCTGCGCCGAAAGGTCAATAAAATTGGTCGCCGGATTTGAAACCTGTTCAATTTGTCTGCCCAGCGCGTCGCTTATGCGCAAATTTTTCACCGCCATATCTGCCGGAGTTTTGATGTAAAAAAGGGCGGTTGAAGGGTTCGGCGATATTTCAATAAACTGCTCAAACTGCGGCGTTTCGACCGACGAAGTTTCCAGTAATCCGCGCCGCGGGCCTTCCAGCACATTTCGCATAATATTCACCTGTCCTTTGGTAAAAGTATTCTGACAGGTTTCGCGCGAATAATCCATGTAATTTTCAATCATGTCGGGCAAATCTCCCGCGCCTTCGTCGCAGGTATTTTGGGCGGCATTGCAATCAAACTGGCTTTGAAAACCCTGGTTCGGCGTATCAGCCAAACCATCGTCGGCGTCGCAGTCGGGAATGCCGAGCAGACCTGAAAATCCGTCGCCGGAGATATGTCGCAAACCGAGATAATGTCCGACTTCGTGCACGGTCGTGCGCCCCTCGATAGGCAGGCTGCCGACGCCCGGCACAGTGAAAGAGCCTTTGCCGAAAGCACGAAAATCAATCACTACGCCTTCCTGGTTTTTAAAGGGCGCTTCCGAGCCGGTGGGCCAATTGTCGAGATCAGCCGGCGGATAAGCGTAACCCAAAATCGGACTTTCCTGCCCAAAAATGGACAGCGGCTGGATTTTACAAACCCAGATATTGAGAAAATGATCCGGATCGGCGGCGTCGCTTCCGCCTTCGTCGCTCTGCTTCACTTCGTCGGGCATGGTCGTGGCAGTTAATGAAAAAGTGGGCGCAAAAAGCGCGTTGGTCTGGACGCGGCGTACTTCCGCCAGATTAAATTCGATGTGCGGATCGCCCGCCACCGGCTGGAAAACCGCGCGCATATTGATCGTGTCCGCATTGCGGCGGCGATAGCAGCGGTTTAGTTCTTCCATTTGCGCCTCTATCTGACTCATCGGAATATTCTCATCGTTTTCTTTCCAGACGACGTGTACGACTACCTGCACGGTGTAAATTTCATCCGTGCGGTTTTGGATGCCGGAGTTTAGCCGGTCGTAAGTTTTTTTGGCGGCGGAGCGGTAGCCGGGGTGCGCGGCTTCCATAGCTTGTACGGCGTTTTCAAAAAGGCAGGGAGAATAGTGCTGCGCTTTGGCGAAAAGTCCGCACAACAGCAGTGCGGCAAGTGTGAAAATTGATTTCATAACGATGTTGCTTAGGTTATAAATAGGGTTGAAAATTTTAAAAATCGAAACTGCTCTTTGGGCGGGAAAAATTGCTGGCTTAAAAGTAAGTGGAATTTTTTCTTTTAAAAACGGATAAAAAAATTTGTCGCTGTGGGTACGGATTTTTTGCCCGCGACACATTCAGACAAAGAAAGCAATCAACCACAAAAAGCAAGTTTGAATTTTCATTTTTCAAAGACCCCGACCAGCCCCAAAAAATAAGGTGGATTTCGTTTCATGTACTTTCAAAAAGCCGCCGCTCCCACAGGCTGCTTTTTTATTTTTTAAAAAATGGGCACGGATTGCTTTTTCAAAACACTTCTTCAAAATCAAAAAATCAATTTTATGGAAAAGAGAAGTTATTTGTTTTTGGTGTTACTGATTTTCCTTCTTTGCGGCGGAAACGCTATCGCTCAGCCCAATAAAAAAGTAGCTCCGGCGCTGTCCAAGTTTTTGAATACGGATTTTATGCTCAAATACCACGACCTGCGCATAGAAGCCGAAAGCGCCGTCATCAACGTGCAAACCAGCCCGGGCATACAGGGCAGTGATCTGTACCGCCTGCGCGCCGCCTACGATCAGACCGCCCAGCGCGCCAACAAAATCATCGAGACCATCAAGCAGGATTTTATGAACCGCAAAAAGCTGAAATCCATCGGCGAATTTCCGGAAATGTACTCGGACGGACTGCGCTACAAATTGCAGGAACTGGCGGATTTTTATGCCATGAATTTTCAGCAGCCGCTGGCCGATCTTTCTCAAAACCAGGTGGACGGCAGCGCCATTTTTTTGCTCGTGACCGAAATGATAGGGCTGACCAAAGGACTGATTGACTATTTCGGACAACTGGAGCGGGAGTCAAAATTGTACACCGATTCTTACTTGCAGGAACACTTGGTGCTGCCTTAACGCTGGCGCTACTGGGACGAACTGCGGGGCGGCGTGTCGCCTTACGAAAAATTTCAAATGAACCAGGGCGGCTATGATCAGGGCAATCAATATTACGATTACAATAATAATTACAACCAAAGCACCCAGCAGCCCGATTTTTTGGACAATCAAATCAATCAGTGGAACCAAAAACTGCAACAAGATCAATTGAATCAATCATACCAGCAGCCGTACGATAATAACGCTTACTGGCCGGATTCTTCGGGTACAACGCCGCCGACCGACACCA
>CALMIT010000371.1 GCA_937864255.1 uncultured Saprospiraceae bacterium | reverse complement strand
ATACTCCAGGCTGCTGCCCAGACTGCCGTGGCCGCCGAAGCGCGCTGCCCAGTCGCCCCCCGGACGGTGCAGTCCGACCGAAAAATCCAGACCGATTAGTGCGCCGCTGTTGTCGCGCTGATTTTGTGCGCCGGCTAAAAAAAACGAAAAGGACAATAAAACCGCGAGCAGAACTTTCATGTATCGAGTTTTTTTGGACGGTCAAAGATATAACCCGCCGCGTTTTTTAAAAGAAAAATGAATTTTTGGGAAGCGGGGCGACGCTTATAATTTTCAAAACCGGGTGACTTTTTCCGTTTTACAAAAACTATCTTTGCCCCGGTTTTTTAATAGAGCCGGATTTTGAAAACCCGGTTTGTCCCGGGTAAATTTTTGCCGATGCGATTTTTCAAAAATATGGTTTTGGGCTTTGTGTTTTTAGCGCCGTTCGTGTTGCAGGCGCAGGATACGTTGCGCGCAGAAACGCCGGAGGACGACAGGGCTGTCATTTTGAAAACTTTGGAAGAATACCTCGAAGCCGGTCAGGCAAAAAACTACGATCGCGTGCTGGATTTTATTCACCCCACGCTTTTCAAAGCTGCGCCGCGCGAGGCCTTGCTCGAACATTTTCAGGCGATGGATCGCGACACGCAGGATTTTACGACCGATTTCGGGGAGGGTACGATTTTAAAAATGTCCGACATTTTTGAGGAAGACGGCAATAAATACATCCTGATGGATTACAATTTTGAAATGTTGATGCATTTTAAAAATTTGGAAACTGCCGCCAATTACCTGGATTTGTACAAAAAATTTTACGGCGCTGAGCAGGTGACTTTCGACGCAGCCACCAGTACCATAAAAGTGGTCACCAAAAAAAGTATGTACGGCATTTTTGAACCCGGATTTGATACCTGGAAATTTATAGAAAATAATGAAAATCAGGCTTTTCTGCTCGAATCCATCGTGCCGAAAACCGTCATTGAAAAAATTAAAAACCAGAAAAAATGATACCTACGCGCGCCATTCACATGGTGGATTTGCAAAGTCAATACGAAAAAATTCGTCCTGAAATGGACGCGGCTATCGCCGAGGTGCTGGAGAGCAGCCAGTTTATCAACGGACCGCAGGTAAAACGTTTTGCCAAAAACCTGGCAAACTACCTCGACGTAAAACACGTCATACCCTGCGCCAACGGCACCGACGCCCTTCAAATCGCGCTCATGGCGCTCGATTTACAACCCGGCGACGAAGTCATCACCTGTCCTTTCACCTTCGTGGCTACGGTGGAAATGGTGGCACTGCTCCGCCTGCGCCCCGTTTTTGTGGACGTGCATCCCGACACTTTTCTGATGGATGTGTCGCAGATCGAAAAGGTCATCACGCCAAAAACCAAAGCCATCATCCCCGTGCATTTGTTCGGGCAGGGCGCCGATATGGACGCCATCATGCGCATCGCAGAAAAACACAAGCTGACCGTCATCGAGGACAATGCACAGGCTATTGGCGCTGATTTTATCGGCGCTGACGGGCGACACAAAAAATTCGGCAGCATCGGACACATCGGCTGCACTTCTTTTTTTCCCTCAAAAAATCTTGGTTGCTACGGCGACGGCGGCGCACTTTTTACCAATGACGACCGGCTCGCTGACCGCCTCAACATGATCGTGAATCACGGCATGAAAGTGCGCTACTACCATGACGACATCGGCGTAAACTCGCGCCTCGACAGCATACAGGCGGCGGTGCTGGACGTAA
>CALMIT010000370.1 GCA_937864255.1 uncultured Saprospiraceae bacterium | reverse complement strand
GAAGCAGCCTGGCGTTTTGAAAAAATAAGGCAGCCCGGAGGCGTGATTGCCTGTTTTGATGCGGACAGCCGCTGCGACAAAAATTACCTGACAGAATTGTACCGCCATTTTTCTCAAAATCCGAAAATAAATGCCTGCTCAGTTTATTTCGAACACCCCACGGAAGGTGCGGAGTTTGAGGCGGATATTTACGAAGCGATTACACATTACGAACTTCATTTGCGGTATTATGTCAACGCGCAGCGCTGGAGCGGATTTCCGCACGCATACCAAACGATTGGTTCTTCGATGGCGGTGCGCTGTTCGGCATATCAGGAGCAGGGTGGTATGAATAAGCGGAAAGCAGGCGAGGATTTTTATTTCTTGCAAAAATTTATTGAGTTGGGCAATTTCTCGGAATTAAATTCAACCCGGGTGTTGCCGTCGCCCAGAAAATCAGACAGAGTGCCGTTTGGGACGGGAAAGGCAGTGGCAGAGATTTTGGACGGCAAGCAAAAACCGATCACCTACAACCCACTTATCTTTCAGGATCTGAAAATATTTTTTGAATCCGTTTTCGAGTTCTATAATATTGAAAAAGAAGCATTTGCGCAAAAATTTAGCTGTCTGCCAGACACCGTTCAATCGTTTTTAAAAACGGTGGATTTTGAAAAAAACAGCTTTGAAATAAATAAGCACACCAACTCGCCCGCGAGTTTTCACCACCGTTTTTTCAGGTGGTTTAATGCGTTTATGTTGATGAAGTTTGTGCATTACGCGCGAGACAATTTTTACCCGAATGTGCCGGTACGTGAGGCTGCAAGTTGGTTGGCGCAAAATCTGGACGGATTTTCCTCGCCCGAAACTACCGAAAAAGAATTGCTGCAATGGTTCAGGATGCGAGACAAAGCCGGGTGGCGGCAGCCGGCGGTCACTTTTCAATAATTCCCATTTTTAAAAAAATCGGAAAATTGATGGTTTTGATTTCTTCTTCGCCCCAGAAAGCAGAAATTTTCTGCATGAAATCCGGGACGGGATTTTGCCCGTTTTTGGTTTTAAATTTTTGAACCGCCGACCACGAATTCAAATATCCTTCAAATTGCTGGCGCGACCAATCGAGTGGGTGGCTGAAGTCCTTTTCGATGATTTTTTCAAACGGGAATGCTATTTCGCGGTACTTGTTTTCCAAAAATTTTCGCTCCGGATTCCAGCATCCCTGCAATGTGTTTTCATAAAAATCAAAAAACAAGGTGTCAATTTCCGGTGATATTTCGACCAGCTCATAGCCCCAGCAGGCAAGCGGGCAGCCTTGCTTTCCCGTTCTTTTTGCTTCCGAAAAAAACTCCATAAAATTGAACCAGTGCAAAGCCTGTCCCACACAAATCAGATCAAACTGATCGGTTTGAAATGGCGTTTTTTCTGCCGGACAAAGCGTGTATTCTACCGTTTCGTGGGTTGTTGCGTTACCAAGTTGCGCTTCGCTGATGTCGGTGGCGAGTACTTTTTGAAAATCCTGAGCCAGTCTGAGCGCCACCTGTCCGTTGCCGGTAGCGCAATCCCAGGCACAGTTAAAATTGCGAACAAATTCAAAAACAAAGCGGTACAATGTTTCGGGGTATTGCGGGCGAAAGCGGGCGTAAAAATCCGTTTGTTTTGAAAATAAGTCTTTCATAATCAATGCAGTGCGGGACGAATCGGGAGCGCGTCAATGATTTCACCTTCGCGGTCCATCCACCAGTCGAGCCTGTCATACACCATTTTTTCGGGAAAGTAATGCAAAGCCATTTTTACAAAAATATTCCCGTGCTTGGCTTCCGAAGTCCAGAGCATTTTATAAAATTTTTTCAAATCCGGGTCTTCCAGCGCCTCACTCACGAGCCTGAATCGCTCGGCGCCGCGCGTTTCCACCACGGAACCGATCAGCATCCGGTCGAGAAATCTTTCCTCGCGTCCGCTGTGGCAAAGTTGTAAAAGCGCCTTAACGTACGGGTCTTCTTCAATTTTATTTGGAAGCACCAGTTGCCGCGATTGCATCAATTGATAAACCTGCTGAAAATGCTCCAGTTCTTCTATAGCTGTCTCGATGAGCTCGGGAATAATTTCCAGCCTGTCGGGATATTTTGCCACCATACCCATCGCAAAAGAGGAGGCTTTTCTTTCGCAGTCGGCGTGATCCAGCAAAAACTGATCAAAATCTGCCATGACCGCGTCCACCCACGCTTTTTTGGAAGCTACCTTGATGTCTAAGTTGTATTTCATGATTTTTTACTTTGAGATTTCTCTTCTTTTGTAAAGAAAATACTTCTTCCCAAATTTTTTAGCCAGGTAGTAATTGGCTTGAATAAATTTTTCAAAACTGCGAACAGGATGATGTTTTTCTACTAAAATGAATTTGGGACTTCGCTTTTTTATCTTTTCGTATTCTTTCGGCAGGTTTATTTCCAGCGTGTTTACGTGTACTTTTTTAGTCAAAATAGTTGAATGCACGTAGGGCGTGACGGGCGTTTTGTTGAGTAAAAAATAAAGGATTTGAAGATTGTTTGCCGGAAAAATTTCATCGTCCGGATTTAATTGAGGTCTTACTTCGTCCGCTATTTCGCGGGCGAAATCTTCTCTTTTGTAGTATTCAAAATAATTGAGCAAAAACATCAGCGAGGCTATCGCAGAAATGGTGTAAAAGCCTGCAAGCGCAGGTTTTCTTACCCTCACTGAATTAAACAACCGCCTGTTTTTCAATTCAAAAAAAAGTCCGCAACCCAGCGCCAGTCCCGGTGAAAAGTGCAGATAATAGTGCGAAAAAAACTGCCCCGTGATTTGTGTATTGATCAGCGCAGATGCAAACCATAAAGCCGCCAGGATTTTTACCGGCCTTTTTGTTTGGTTTGAAAAAATGCCGAAATAAAAGGGTACCGCAAAAAATATGAAGGTGACATTCATATTTAAAAAATAAAGCAGCCTGTCTGTCCACTGCACCTCAGCCACATAATTTCCGGGAGCTTCGTAAGTGATAAAAGCAAACTCTTCAAAATTTTCGGTGGCGTAAAAATACAGGTTGGTCAAAAAGAAGGGCAGCACAAAACCCAGTCCTGTCAGGGCGAGCCGGGTGATATTTTTTGCAGAAAACAATTCATTCCTGTCAGTAAAGGAGTATAGACAAAACGCGCCCAAAAACACGTAATCAAACAAAGCCAGGTACTTCACACAAAAACTCAGACCGAACAAAAGCCCGAAACCAAACCACCCCACGGTATTCCTGAATTGAAAAACCAGCAGGAAGGCAAGCACATGAAAAAAATTCATAAAAATCTCGGTATTCACAGCTAGGCTAAAGTGAAAAGTGGTCATGAGCAGGTAAGCCAGTCCGGCGAAACATGCGGAACGGTTGCGCAATTCAAACTTTTTTAAAACCAGAAAAAGCATGAAAGCAGTCAGCCCGATGATCACAGAACCAAAAACGCGCAGTCCGAAAATGCTCTCGCCAAAAAGTTTGATATAAGCGGCAAAAATTAAAAAAATGCCTGGCGGCTTGAGGTCAATCAGGTCTTTGTAAAGTGTTTTGCCGTTCAGCCATTCGTCGGCGATGACAAGATAAGTGGATTCGTCGTGGTCAATCACGCTCAAAAAAAAAGTGGGAAATCTAATTATCACAGCCAATCCCACGAAAAGCAGGCACCAATGCCAGTTTTTATTCATGTTGACAAAAAGTTGGAAAAAGTTTGCAAAGAAAAAGAAGGTTTCCAACTTTCTGGTATAGGTGCACTTGTCTTTCTAAAAAAGCTGTGTATTTTACACAAAAAAAATATTTGAAATTGAAAACAGTAAAACGCGAACATTTACCATAAATAAAGGGTCGAGCACATTTTTTTTAAATTTTTTGTGTCACGATATTTTCAGAATACAAAAATTAAAAAAGGTGGGTATAAGCGCCAACCGTATTTGTTTTATCTTTGTCAGCAAATTTTTCCTCCCCACATTTTCCCCCACAAGGTCTCTTCTCACAACAACATACACTTATTTGTTTTTTCATTTTGATCTATCCGCAGAATTATTGGTGTTCTGACGATCAAGATTGTTTTGTCCCCCACACTTTTACAAAAAACTCAAAACTTACATTATGACAACGTTTTCACCGGCTTACGGGGGAAGAGGTAACGGTATTTTATTAAAAGTGCCATTAAAAAATTTGAATCCAATTTTTGGATTTTTTCTTTTGTCCTTCCTTATCCTCACTTCCTTTTCACAAGAAAAAAATGCTTCTTTTTATCGAAATATTGCTCAAAATGTCATTGAAAACATGGCGA
>CALMIT010000369.1 GCA_937864255.1 uncultured Saprospiraceae bacterium | reverse complement strand
GTGACCGGCATTGTAAAATTTGTCCTCCAGTGGATGAAACATAAAGTCCCGAATTTGGAGCACAATAGATTGCCCCAAAACCAATATATCAGGCTTGACGCGATTGATGCCTTCGTATTTGTAAATGGCGAGGTTGTTATCAAAAAACAGGCGGTGGTAGTAGCATTCTTCTGTGCTTTTCATTTGCTCGTCCAGCACTTCAGTGACGGGCATGGTTTCTTTCAAATCAAAAAACTGATACTCACCCCAGGCTATCAGGGCGAGCGGCGGGATCAGGAAGAGAAAGATTTTCAATAAAAAACGACCCATGATCAGAGGGTTTTCGGCGGCTGTTTTTTGCAGTTAAACGAAAAAAGCGCTCGTCCCGCTTCTTTACGTTGATTTTCTTTTTATGTTTAAAACCGGCTGAATCAAAAACGGAAGACGCGCGTATTTTCTAAATTCAAAACCACAACACATCACCACATTATCACACCAGAAAATTACCGGATCATCATATCAACAAATCAACATATCACCAAACTCCTCGACCTATCCTGGCGCATATTCGTGAGGAACATCAGGGCGGCCCACCGCAAATCCCTCCTGGGAATGGTCTGGCTGGTACTGCCGCCGATTGTCAACACAGGCGTTTGGGTACTACTCAACAGCAGCGGGGCTGTCGAATTGGGCGTAGGAGCGGACATCGCCTATCCGGTTTTTGCGCTGACAGGCATTCTCATCTGGCAAATTTTCCTGGACGCGCTACAGGTTCCTTTCAATATTATGCAGTCCTTTGAAACTATCATCAAAAGTCTTTATTTCAAAAGAGAAGCGCTATTGGGCGCGGCAGCACTCGAAATCATTTTTAACTCAGGCATACGCCTGGTACTGGTTTTGACAGGTCTGTTGATTTTTAAAACAGTTTTTTATCCCGCGGCGCTACTTTTTGTTTTTCCGCTGGCGGTACTGCTGATACTGGGCTTTGCGCTCAATTTATGGATTTTACCTTTTTTCCTTTTATACAAAGACGTCGGAAGGCTCCTGGGTTTTGCCACGCAATTTTTGTTTTTCCTGACGCCGATTATTTACGAACTGCCCGACAATGGTTCGGTATTCGCGAAAATCGCTTACTGGAATCCGGTTGCGCCGCCGTTGATGGCTTGCAGAGATTTGCTGCTGACAGGCGTTACCACACACTGGCCGGCTACTTTGTGGGTGTTTCTTTTGAGCCTCTTTTTGTTGCTGACGGGTTTGCGTATTTTTAAAATCACCTGTATGCGTGTTATTGAGCGGATTTGATGATTTGCTAATTTGCTGATGTGGTAATGTGCTGATTTGCTGATGGGTTGATGTTTTATATTCTTTGCGGCTCTGCGAGATAAAATAATGTACCAGTGTTCAAAAATCTGACATCTCTTAATCTGACATCTAAGAATCTAAAGATCTAAAAATGGAATTGCTTCGCGTCGAAAATGTGTCCAAAAAACTTTGCAAAAATCTGCAATTGTCTTTGCGTTACGGCATTTCCGACGTCGCCAAATCCCTTTTCGGTTTGACTCCGGCAGCCAGTCTGCGTGCAGGCGAGTTTTGGGCATTGAAAGATGTTTCTTTTGATTTGAAAAAAGGAGAATGTCTCGCGCTTTTGGGGCGCAATGGCGCAGGCAAGTCCACGCTCCTGCGGCTCATCGCCGGCATTATGCAGGCCGATAAAGGTACTGTCAATTTGCGCGGTTCGGCGCAAGGCATCATAGCCCTCGGCGCGGGATTCGATCCTTACCTTACCGGCCGCGAAAATGTATTTGTCAACGGCGCCTTGCTGGGTTTTACGACAAAAGAAGTGGACAGCATTTACAACGAAATTGTCTCTTTTTCCGAGTTGGAAGATTTTATGAATATTAAAGTTCGGGTATGGCGGTGCGCTTGGGTTATGCTATCGCAGCACAGGTGCAACCGGATATTTTGCTGGTGGACGAAGTGCTGGCGGTGGGCGACGAGGCTTTTAAAGAAAAATGCCTCAACCGCATCAAAGCGCACCTGGAAATCGGGGCAGTCATCATCGTGGCGCACCAGCTTGATTTATTAAAAAAAGTAGCCAACCGCGCTATTTTACTGGAGAAAGGAGAAATAACCCACCAATTTTCAGACATAGATGAAGGCATAGCCGCATTCCGGGAATCCATGAAAATGAAAAGCTGATAATTTAGATTCTTAGATGTCAGATTAAGAGATGCCAGATTTTTGATATTCAGCAAATCAAATAATTTTGCCCGCTCGCTGCCCGCTGCTGCGAGTTTTTGTCTGAGCGAATCGTCCGAAACGATGCGAATTATTTGAGTGGTCAGGCTTTCCACGTCGCCGGGTTTCGCATACAAGGCCGCGGCTCCTGCTACCTCAGGCAGGCTCGACACATCCGTGGTAATTACCGGCGTACCGCAAATCATGGATTCCAAAACCGGCAGCCCGCAGCCCTCGTATTGAGAGGGATAAACAAATGCCTGCGCCATGGTAAACAACACCGGCAAAT
>CALMIT010000368.1 GCA_937864255.1 uncultured Saprospiraceae bacterium | reverse complement strand
GTCCTCCCGGTGGAGATGGGTTTCATAAGCAGATTGTTTTTTTGGTTTAATGACAGAATTCAAAACTAAACAAACAAAAATTTTTTCCAATAAAAACTCATCAAAAAATTTGGTGTTTCTGTTAATTTATCCTCAAATCAAGCTCCATGGCTCAACGCCGTTTTCACGATGACGACCCCGATGCACCGCCCCTGCCCAAAATCAACGGCGAGCGCCTCCGCGAGGCCATCCAGATTTTTGCATTTGTACGCCCGTATCGCTGGCATTTAATTACCGGTTTGTTTTTGCTGTTTTTGAGCAGCCTGGTATTCATGGTTTTTCCGTTTTTATCGGGTCAGATGATTGACATTGCGCAAGGCAAATCCGAGTTCAATTACACCTTAAAAGACGTAGGCTGGGTGCTGCTCGGCATTTTGTTGGTTCAGGGTTTTGTTTCTTACACGCGCGTGCAGTTGTTTGCCGTCGTCAGCGAAAAAGGCATTGCCGACGTGCGGCGGGCTTTGTATGAAAAAATGCTCAGCTTGCCCATCGTTTTTTTTGAAAAAAGCAGGGTAGGCGAACTCGTAAGTCGTGTCACCGCCGACGTTGAAAAATTATACAACACTTTTTCCATCACCCTCGCGGAGTTTGTCCGCCAAATCATCATCCTGGTCACCGGCATAGTTTTCCTCGCTTTCACCACGCCAAAACTGGCGCTGATCATGCTGGCTACTTTTCCGGTCATTGTGGTGGGTGCGATGATTTTCGGGCGCTTCATCCGCAAACTTTCCAAAGAACGCCAAAAAGCACTGGCCGACAGCAACATCATCGTGAGCGAAACGATGAGCACTATTCAGGTAGTGAAAGCATTTACCAACGAATTTTTTGAAGCGCTCCGATACGGAAAGTCCATAGATGCTGTCGTCAAAGTGTCCCTCAAATTCGCGCAGGGCCGCGCCATTTTTGCCGTTTTCATCGTCACCGTGCTTTTCGGCGCTTTATTTTTCATCATCTGGCAAGGCGCATTGATGGTACAAAATGGCACAATCACCGCTGGCGAACTGGTCGCTTTTGTGTCTTACACAGCCATCATCGGCGGCGCAATCGCTGGTTTGGGCAATTTTTATACGGAACTGCTCGGCGCGATCGGCGCCACAGAACGCATCCGCGAAATTTTAAAAGATACCAGCGAAGTGCAGGTGAAAAATATTAGTGAAGACGCTTTCGCACCTTTGAAAGGAAATGTAGCGTATCAAAATGTACGCTTCCGCTACCCGACACGGGAAGACGTGGAAGTGCTGAAAGGATTGAGTTTTGAATTCAAAGCCGGTCAAAAGGTAGCGCTGGTAGGACCGAGCGGCGCCGGCAAATCTACCATTGTACAACTGCTGCTGAAATTTTACGACATCCAGGACGGCGACATACTTGTGGATGGA
>CALMIT010000367.1 GCA_937864255.1 uncultured Saprospiraceae bacterium | reverse complement strand
GCGTTTCCAGTTCGAATGCGGGCGCAGACAAATCTGAAAATTGCCGGGGCGGAAATGATTTCTGGCTGATTTTTTTGGATGCAAACGGCAGGCTGATTTGGGATTTGACTTTCGGTGGCGACAATATTGACGCGCTTACGAAAATTTTTCCGGTAGCCGACGGCGGAATTATTTTGGGCGGGCATTCGAGTTCTACCGTTAGCGGCGACAAAACGCAAAACAACCAGGGATTGAATGATTTTTGGCTTGTAAAAACAGCCTGTCGGTTAAAATTGGATTTGGGGAACGACACATTGGTATGCAAGCGGACGCCGGTTATTATAGAAGCCCGGCAACCAAATTGTCTGGATTGCAAATATTACTGGAGCGACGGCAGCGAAGAACCGAATCGGGTTTTGACCCCGCCGGTCACAAAAAAATATGGACTCTACATCACCAGCAAAAGCGGCTGCGAACTGCGTGATTCCATTCAGATCAATATTCTGGATAGTCCTGACGAAATTTTTGCACAAGTAAATCCGCCCAAATGTCCGGGTGAATATACGGGTTCGATTATTGTGCAAAGCATCGAGGGCGGCACGCCACAATTTGTTTATTCCCTCGGCGGCAATTATTACGATGACCGTGGCGCTTATTACCAACTTGCTCCCGGCAATTATACTTTGCACGTCGAAGATGCGAATGGCTGTACGCTTGACAGCCTGATTCAGTTGAATGAACCGGCGCCGCTCGAAGTGAAAATTTTTGGCGGTGGAAAATTTGAATTGGGTGACAGCACTACACTCGTTCCTGTTTTTTCGGAAGCCGTGGATACCTTTTTTTGGAATTTTTCAAATTCACTTTCTTGCACCAATTGCCTCACGCCGGTAGCCAAACCGCTCGAAACCACCACTTATCTGCTCACCGCATTTAATGAATCAGGTTGCAAAATCAGAGAAAATGTGGTCGTGGCAATCGAGAAAAAGCGCCCCGTATTTTTCCCTACAGCCTTTTCGCCCAATAATGACGGAGATAATGATTTTTACAGGTTTTATGGCGGAAAAAGTGTCCGGCATATTCACAAATTTCAAATTTACGATCGCTGGGGCGAGTTAATGTTTGCAGCCGATAATTGGGATCCGAACGAGCATCAATACAGTTGGGACGGTTTTTTCAGAGGCGGTGAAATGCCGGTCGGCGCCTATGTTTATTTTGCCGAAATCGAATTCATAGACGGCTGGAAAGAATTCTATGAAGGTAGTTTTTCATTGATTCGCTGAGGTCTTTTGGATAAAAAGTCGCAGGATTTAAACGGATTCAAAAAACCTTTCTATTTTTCGACTAGAAAAACAGAAAGCCATGCGAGAATTGTTTAAGCTGCGAGGCAGTCTTACCAATAATCAAAAAATTGTTTTGGGAATCGCCGGTTTTATAGTCGTCATTTTGCTTTGGTGGGCTGTGGCAGAATGGTCGTCGAAGGTGATTCCGAAAGTAGAAATCACTACCTACCTGCCTTCCACGCTCAATCCCGATTCGTTGCAGCAGGCAAAAATTGATTCTATTTTACAAGCCGACAGTTTGAAAATCGCAAATGCTACCGAATTTGAAAAAGTCTATCCGCTCATTCCCACGCCGCTGCAAGTAGTACAAGCCTATCCCGGTTTATTTTCGCAGGACAATTTGCTTTGGCAAACCTGGGTTTCTGTGTGGCGCAACCTGAAAGGTTATTTTTGGGCAATCGTTTTTTCTCTTCCGATTGGTTTTTTAATCGGCTTGTTTCCGGCATTCAGAGGTATGTTCAGGAGGCAGGTGGACGCGCTCCGGTATCTTCCGCTGACAGCGCTCACGGGGCTTTTCATACTTTGGTTTGGCACCGACGAAGATATGAAAGTGGCTTTCCTGGCTTTCGGTATTATTGTTTATTTGCTGCCCGTTGTCGTGCAGAGAATTGACGAGGTGGACGACACGTATCTTACGACAGTATTCACATTGGGCGCCAACGCCTGGCAGACCGTCAAAACCGTGTATATTCCTTCCGTCCTTTCAAAATTACTGGACGACATCCGTGTACTCACCGCCATTTCGTGGACTTACATCATCATTGCGGAGTACATTAACCGCGAGGACGGTATCGGCGGCATGATTCAATTGAAACAAAAATTCGGAAAACGCCCGGACATGTTTGCCATTTTGCTGATGATCATCCTCGTCGGATTTATTCAGGACAGGATTTTTGTCTATCTCGACAAAAGGCTCTTTCCGCACAAATATTACAAAATGGCGCTGGCAGGCATTAAGGAGGTGGAATACGGCATCGCAGCAATTATCGGCATCGCAGCTTTGTATGTTTTGCAGCAGGCTTTTTTACCGTCTATCGGTACTGTGCTGCTGAATTTAGTTTTGATTTTTGTATTAGCCGGATTCCTGCTGATAATTTACGGGGAGATCAAACTACAAAAGTCGCCGCGCTAAATATTTTAGTAGCCATATTTTTCTTTCCAAAGAAAGCGCAGCCTTTGGCGCACGGATTCTTCCTGCGCGTTATTTCCGGGTTCAAAAAATTTCATTCCTGAAATGGCTTCGGGTAAAAATTCCAGCTCGATAAAGTTGTTTTCAAACTGGTGGGCGTACAAATAATCTTTTCCGTAATTCAAATCCTTCATCAGCTTCGTGGGTGCATTTCTGATTTTCAAAGGGATGGAAAGATTGCCCGATTTTTTGACCTCTTCGGATGCTTTTTCTATTGCCATATAAGCCGAATTGCTTTTGGAAGAAGTGGCCAGGTAAATGACCGCCTGAGCCAAAATAATACGTGCCTCGGGCATACCCACCGTCCTGATAGCCTGAAGCGAGGTAGTAGCCATCAAAAGTGCGTTGGGATTCGCCAGCCCGATGTCTTCTGCCGCAAGAATGATCAGCCGCCGCGCTATAAATTCGATATCCTCGCCGCCTTCCAACAT
>CALMIT010000366.1 GCA_937864255.1 uncultured Saprospiraceae bacterium | reverse complement strand
GGTGGTTTTTGCGCGAACCAGCAAAGCGCTGGAGCGGATGAACCAGCTTTTCAGAGACCGGCTGGTGGAAAAAACTTACTGGGCTATCACCGACAATCGTCCGAAAGACCTGAGTGGCACCCTTGTTCATTATATTTGGAAAGACGAGGCGAAAAACCTGGCTCACGTGCTCGACAAACCCAGTCGCCGCCATCCTGACGCCAAAAAATCCGAGTTGCATTATGAAGTGATCGGCAATCTGAACAATCATACACTCCTGAAAATCAACCCTATAACCGGACGCGGGCACCAAATTCGCGTACAACTTGCTTCGATGGGCTGCCCGATTTTGGGCGATGTGAAATACGGATTCAAACACGCAAATCCCGACGCATCCATCCATTTACACTGCGTTAGCCTCGTTTTTGAGCACCCAGTGAAAAAGGAAAAAATTACCATTTCTGCCGACCCGCCACGGGAGCAAAAGTGGAATTGGTTTCTTTAAAAATTTTTACTCCGCCGAAAAAACCAGACCTTCAAAAGCAGCCAAAGTCAAATTTTCTCCGTCGGCAGGTTTGTTGCCAAAAAGTATTTTTCCAATTTTTCCCAACCTGCTTTTTTCCAAAATTTGACTCTCTGCGGAATTGTTTAAAACGACAAAAATAGCCGGATTTCCCTCCCACATTCTTTTGTAAATCAACACATTAGCATTGCCGCTTTCTACAAATTCAAATGTGCCGTGAACGAGCGCGGGGTTATTTTTGCGCAAGCCGGCCAGCGATTTGTAATACTCAAAAAATTCCCGATTGAAAGCCGGTTTGACTTCATAATCCAATTTTGAAAAATCGCATTTCGTCTCCGTCTCAAAATCAATATCCGGCCACATCAAAGGCTTTCGATTGTCGGGATCGTCCGCGCCCCACATCCCCATTTCGTCGCCGTTCCAAATATGCGGCGAGCCGATAAAAGTAAATTGGTGCAACAAAAACAATCTGATTCGCTGCCATGTCGCTTCATCCGGACGGTCGGTTCGATAATCAGGATTTTCGGGCGGTTTGCTGTGAAATTTGTACTTGCCTTTATTAAAAAAAGAAGTGGCCAAGCGCGGCGAATCGTGCGAAGCCGCAAGATTCATGAGTGCCTGCTGCGTGTAAAAAGGGTATTTTTCAAAAACGCCCTTCATGGAATCCTGAAATTCCGTTTTATTCAATTTATCATCCGTCTGGTTAAAAAAACCGCGTGCCGGTTTGTACCAGTGATAGTGCATGACCGCGTCAAACACGTCGCCGGCAAGCCAGGGGCGCGTGTCCATCAAAGTATCCGGCCAGGTTTGCCACCAATTTTCGCCCACTAAAAAAAATTCGGGATTGACCGCGCGGACAAATTTTCGATAATCCCGCCAGAATCCCAGCCCGATATGTTCGGCTACATCCAGTCGAAAACCGTCCATGCCATCGTCAAATTTTCCGTCGCCGTTTGGGTCCATCCAACGGTGGCTGACCGCAAAAATATGCGCCTTCGGATCGTCGTGAATATTGCCTTCGTAGGCGTGTCCCGGGCGGCGATTCACCACGTCCGTTTTTTTGATTTCGGGCAGACTTTTTATACCCACCCAACCGTGATAATCAAACTCATTTTCGCTGGTCGCGGGGTTGTCAAAAGTTTGAATTTCGTACCAATTTTTGTATTTCGATTTATCCTGGTTTTTCACCAAATCTTTGAAAGCCCAAAACTGCGTGCCGGTATGATTCCACGAAAAATCGAGGATTATGCGCATACCGCGCCGGTGTATTTCTTTAACCAATTTGATAAATAATTCATCCGCAGCAGTCCAGACCCAGGTGGCGGAATCGCCGGGATCTTCAGTCGCCATTTTTTCCATATCGCCCTTCGGATCGGGACCGAAAGTCACGTCAATGTGGTGATAATTTCGCGCGTCGTATTTATGCAAAGACGGCGCGTCGTTGATCGGATTCAGATAAATGGCGTTGACGCCGAGGTCTTCGAGGTAATCAAGTTTGTCCAAAACGCCCTGCAAATCGCCGCCGTAGCGACGCATTTGTATGGTTCTGTAAAAATCCAAACCCGTTTTTTTAGCCCAATCTTCCTGCGCGTACCAATTGTGCGACCAGGGCGTAATCGCCCAATCCTGCGGCATTTTATCAAACAAAGCGCCTTCTATCGTTTGCAAAGTCGGGTCGTTTGCCGGGTCGCCGTTTCTGAATCGCTCCACAAAAATCTGGTACCAAATCGCCTCCCGCGCCCATTTGGGCGGCTCGTTAAAAGGCAAAGTTGCCTCCGTTTCTTTTTTATTTTCCGGCATAGACTGGCAGGCGAAAAAAGCGATGGATGAAAATGAAACCAGATAAAAAAGTAATTTGACGCGCATTTTTTATTTGTCAGATTTTTAAAAACTTTTTCAAAATTCTTCCTCTAATGGTCTGAATTTCAATAAAATACAATCCTGATTGCAACGACGAAATATTCAATAATTCTTCTTTTTGAAAACTTGAAACGGTCTGTCCGGTCACATTCAAAATCCGGCAACTTTGTATTTCAAGTCCCGCCGGCAATTCTATTTTCAAAAATTCATTCGCGGGATTCGGGTAAATTTTCACCTCGTTATTTTGTAAAACGGGACGCACCGCACTCAGCAAATCAATTTTTTTGTTGGCGTACAATCGGTATTCACCCGGCGCGAGGTCAACGTTTAAAATGCTGCCGTCATAATCCACCGTTTCGCCCGTAAATAATTCATACCAAATTCCCTGGCTGGAAAAATCGAGCCGGTCCGTGCGTTGCGCTACGTCAAAATTGCCGATGGCAAAAAGCGACGACCAGATGGTCAGGCAGCCGGATATCCAGCCGAGGGTTGCCAGACCCATGCGGTCGCCCGGCGCCACGGCTTCAGCGCCGTCCTCCCGCGCGGCTTCGGCGCGGATCCTCGCCCACCCGGGGCCGGAAGGGCGCACCTTCC
>CALMIT010000365.1 GCA_937864255.1 uncultured Saprospiraceae bacterium | reverse complement strand
AGCCGAAAAATACAAACTCCTTTTCTTTACTCCGATTTTTCAGACACACTCTAATCAAACTGACTTTTTCTTTTTCGACACACGAGATGGTTAAATGTTTTAAGTTGGCTTTTATGAGGGTGAAATTTTGAATTGAAGATTTAAAGAAAAGAGTTTCATTAATTTTTGATTCTTCTATGGTAAAACTTTTAAAAGATGAATTGTCAGCTTCAAAAAAGTCAATAACAGATTCAAATCTAATCCGAAGATTTGCAGAAGATGAGTTTGAAAATCTAAAGCCCTTAATAAAACTTTCCCAAATTAATATATTAGGTAATCTTTGTTTACCGTCAATTTTTATTACGCCAATAACATTAACCTTAATGAATTGAACTTCTTTTTCACCTTCGACATTAATTCCAAAGAATATATGCTCCCTCATTTTCTCTTCTGGCACTTTCTCTCCATTCCATATCTCCACAAAATCTTCGGCGGAGATTTGTAATCGCTCCGGTTGGTTTTGGTTTTTTGTGTCGTCCGGTATTGTCATGTGGTAAAGTTTTTATTCGTCGGAGGTGGTTTCGGGTAGCGGGCGGGCGGAATGGCGGATTGTAATGATTTCCACAACTTCTTTTGAAGTATAAAAATAGACCACACGATAGTTGAGAATAAGTAATTCGCGGAGATTGGAAATATTTGTTTCGGGTACTTTTCGTCCGAGTTTTGGAAAGTTTTCGAGTGTTTTGACAGTTTCCAAAATAGTATCTACGACGTATTCCGCGTATTTTGGCGAACCCTTTTCAAGAAATTCGGAAATTTCTGCCAATTCGCCGAGCGCCTGAAACGTCCAGTTTACCTTCGCCATTCTTTTACCTTTTCCTCTACTTCATCATGCGATAAAACTTTGCCTTTTTCAGCCTGCTCCAATCCTGTTTCAATTTTTTGCAAAAAAATCAAACGCTCCACCAGATCGTCCAGGTTAAATTGATCGGGCATACTTTTGATTGATTCCAAAACTTTTGCCTTTGATAACATTTTCTTTTTTCTTTCAAATTTAGCTTAAAAGCGGTCAAACACAAAACGACCATACAGACTTTATGAAAACCCTTTGTGCCTTCGCAGCAAAAATTCCACCACAAAGGCACAAAGAGAAAGCGCGAAGTACACAAAGCCGGTTGTGGCTTACATATTCCTGCGATATTGTCCACCCACTTCAAAAAGTGCATGGGTGATTTGTCCGAGCGAGCAATACTTGGTTGTTTCGATGAGTTCTGCGAAAATGTTGCCGTTGTGCAGTGCTACTTTTTGCAGTCGGCGCAGCATTTCTTTCGATTTGTCTTTTTGCGCCTGATGCAAATTTTGCAGGGTGCTGATTTGTCCCTGTTTTTCATCTTCGGTGGCGCGTATCACTTCTTTCGGCAAAATGGTGGGCGAGCCTTCCTTCGAGAGGAAAGTATTCACGCCGATGATGGGCATTTCGCCGCTGTGTTTGAGCGATTCGTAGTAAAGGCTTTCTTCCTGAATCTTGCCGCGCTGGTACATAGTCTCCATCGCGCCCAGCACGCCGCCCCGCTCGGTGATACGGTCAAACTCCGCCAGCACCGCTTCCTCCACCAGGTCGGTCAGTTCTTCGATGATGAAAGAGCCTTGTATCGGATTTTCATTTTTTGCGAGTCCGAGTTCGTGGTTGATAATCATCTGGATAGCCATGGCGCGGCGCACCGACTCCTCGGTCGGCGTGGTGATGGCTTCGTCGTAAGCGTTGGTATGTAGCGAATTGCAATTGTCATAAATGGCGTACAACGCCTGCAAAGTCGTGCGGATGTCGTTGAAGGCAATTTCCTGCGCATGCAGCGAGCGGCCGCTGGTTTGAATGTGGTATTTGAGGCGCTGGGAGTTTTTGTTGGCGCCGTATTTAAAGCGCAGCGCTTTCGCCCAAAGCCTGCGCGCCACGCGCCCGATGACGGCGTATTCGGGGTCCACCCCGTTGGAAAAAAAGAAAGAGAGATTACCCGCAAAATCGTCAATATTCATGCCCCGCGAGAGATAATATTCCACGAAAGTGAAACCATTTGCCAGCGTGAAGGCTAATTGCGAAATCGGATTAGCGCCCGCCTCCGCGATGTGGTAGCCCGAAATGGAGACGGAGTAAAAATTGCGCACTTTGTGGTGGATGAAATATTCCTGTACGTCGCCCATTAGTTTGAGCGAAAATTCGGTGCTGAAAATGCAGGTATTCTGCGCCTGGTCTTCTTTCAAAATATCCGCCTGCACGGTGCCGCGCACGGAATTTAAAGCTTTGGCTTTCAATTCGTTGTACACCGGCGTTTCCAGGATTTCATCGCCGGTCATGCTAAGCAACAGCAGCCCAAGCCCGTTGTTACCTTCGGGGAGCGATGCGCCATCGTAAGGACGATAGGCAGGACGCGGCAGTCCTTTGTCGTCGTATTTTTCTTTCAATTTTGCTTCCACCAGGTGTTCCAGTCCTTTTTCACGAATGTATTTTTCGCATTGCTGATCAATGGCGGCATTCATAAAAAAGGCACAAATGGTGGCTGCGGGGCCGTTGATGGTCATACTCACCGAGGTGCGCGGATCGCAGAGATCAAAGCCGGAATAAAGTTTTTTGGCATCGTCGAGGCAACAAATGCTCACGCCGGAGTTACCGATTTTACCATAAATATCCGGGCGGTGATCCGGGTCTTCGCCGTACAAAGTCACTGAATCAAAAGCAGTGGAAAGTCGCGCGGCGGGCATACCGAGACTGAGATAATGAAAGCGTTTGTTGGTGCGCTCGGGCCCGCCTTCGCCGGCAAACATGCGCGTAGGGTCTTCGCTTTCACGCTTGAATGGAAACACGCCGGCAGTGTAAGGATACTCGCCCGGAAAATTTTCCTGCAAGCGCCAGCGCAAAATATCGCCCCAGTCGTGAAAACGCGGCGTCGCCACCTTCGGAATTTTGGTGCCGGAAAGGCTGGTTGTGTGCGTTTTTACTTTGATTTCCTTGCCGCGCACTTCGTACACGTATTCGCCGGAGCCGTAGCGTTCGATGCGGTTTTGGTGGTTTTCGAGGATGGCTTTGCAGCGCCAGTCCATTTTCGATTCGAGGTCGGCAATTTCTTTTTTCAAAATTTTTATAAAACCGGCATTGTCTGCGGCATTTTTTTCTAATTCTTCCAGCACTATTTTCAGCCCGTACATTTTGCGGGCGATGACAATTTGCACATCTACCTGCCGGTCGTAGCTGCGGTTGTTTTCCGAAATTTCGGAAAGGTAGCGCACGCGGTGTGGCGGGGTGATGTAGATTTTTTTGCTGATGCCGGTGGGCATGGCGGGCTCCCTTTTTTGATCGGCGGTGGGTTTTTCTACCAATTTTGCCATCACGGCTTTGTAAAGCGCGTTGGTGCCCGGGTCATTGAACTGGCTTGCAATAGTGCCGAAAACCGGCATATTTTCTACTTTTTCATTAAAAAGCTGGTGGTTGCGCTGGTACTGCTTTTTGACGTCGCGCAGTGCGTCTTGTGCGCCGCGTTTGTCAAATTTGTTGATGCCGATGATGTCGGCAAAGTCCAGCATATCTATTTTTTCCAACTGCGTGGCCGCGCCGTATTCGGGCGTCATGATGTACAAAGACACGTCCGAATGGTCAATGATTTCGGTGTCGGATTGTCCGATGCCGCTGGTTTCGAGAATGATCAAATCAAACTGGGCGGCTTTTAAAATATCAACGGCCGACTGCACGTGTTTGGAAAGCGCGAGGTTGCTCTGGCGCGTGGCCAGCGAGCGCATAAAAGCGCGGTTGTTTTTGACCGAATTCATGCGGATGCGGTCGCCGAGCAAAGCGCCGCCGGTTTTGCGTTTGGACGGATCCACCGACACGATGGCGATGGTTTTATCTTCAAAATCAGTCAGATAACGACGCACGAGTTCGTCCACGAGGCTTGATTTTCCGGCACCCCCCGTACCGGTGATTCCCAAAACGGGGATGATTTTTTTTGAATTTTTTAAAACGGAACTGATTTGCGGTCTGACGGCGGTCTCGTAAAGTTCGGGATTGTTTTCGGCGGTGGAAATAAGCCGCGCGATAACCATGTAGTCCTTTTCTGTAAAATGTTTCAACTCGCCGTTCAAACTGCTACCTGTCGGAAAATCGCAACCTTTCAGCAGGTCGTTGATCATACCTTGCAAGCCGAGTTTGCGGCCGTCGTCGGGGTGATAAATTCTGGCGATACCGTACTGGTGCAATTCTTCGATCTCACTGGGCAGTATGGTGCCGCCGCCGCCGCCG
>CALMIT010000364.1 GCA_937864255.1 uncultured Saprospiraceae bacterium | reverse complement strand
ACCTTCCTTTTCAATTCTTCCGAAATTGAAGCCGATTTGCCTTCTTCGGCATAAGCCTGCGGTTCATATTTGACTTTGTAGCCTTTTTGGGCGATGCCCATTGTCAGCATAAAATCTTCGACAATCGTATCGTTGGGTACTGGAAAGAACAGTTCAGTTTTGATAGAAAATAACTCCCCGGCAGCCCCGACGACAGAATAAAAATCCGAATCCAGCCTTTTTAAAAAAGACTCGTATTTCCAATAAATTCCTTCGTTGGAGGCGGCAGTATCTTTTTCTCCGGCAACGACTCTTTTTTCTCCGGCTACCGCGCCAACTTGCGGGTCGCGATAATGCGCCACCATTTTTTTGATGGCTTTCTTGTTTACCTGCGTATTGGCGTCTGAAAAAATAACGATGGGTGTTTTTACAAAAGGCATGACGCGTTCGATGGCTGCATTTTTTCCTCGTCGCGCCTCGTGGTGGAAAAGTTGCCATTGGCAGTTTTCGGGAAACGGAAAGCGGTTGATTACATCCGGCGTGCCGTCATCCGAACCGTCGGTCACAAAAACCAGATGGAGTTTTTCGGGAGGATAGTCAAAATTCAGAGAGTTTTGAATTTTTGCTTCTATCCAGTTTTTTTCATTCCAGGCGGCTACCATAAAAGTGACATCCGGCTAAAATTCTTCCCCCGTCTTTTCATTTTTCTTTCCTCTGAGCAGTTTGTTGAGTAGCCAAATCAAAAGACCATAGCCCAGGTAGGTATAAAAGAGCAAAAAAAGCAGCACCCAAAAAACAACCTTCCAAAACTCCATCACCGTTTAAAAATTTTGCGACAAAATTAGAATTTATTTGACGCAAAGCCACAGCATGGTTTTTTTGAAAAAAAACCTGATGTTCAATCTGTTTCTGTTTGTGACACATAAAAAAGTAGAAAGATTGAATTATCGCGATAGAACTCTTTTATTTATTAGTATTTGAAGTATTACGGAAAAAAAATTGTGACAATTTTTCGGCAAAAATTGTATTCTGAATGATAGGATGTTTACTTTTACACTTGTTATTAAAATATCTCCCCCTCACAGAAGTATAACTACTTCTTTTTCTTATCCCTAATTGGTCTCAACGAAAATCTTAAAGTCCCCCGGGTAGTGTGTTTGTGTTTTCATTTCATCAAAAAATGAATCACGATGAAAAAGAGCATTTTAATTATTGAAGACCACGATAGTATCCGCAAGCTGCTTTCTGTTTTTTTGAGCAAGGATTATGAAGTGGTGGCACAAAAAGATGGTTTGGAAGGAATCAGCTGGCTTGGAAAGGGAAACTTCCCCGACCTGATTCTTCTCGACATGGAGATGCCGCGACTTGATGGCGTTTCTTTTCTGAAAAATCTTCGCATGAGCGGTTTTTTTGGAGAAATTCCGATAGTCGTAATATCAGGCACCGACGACGAAAGATCCATTTTTCAATGCCAACAATTAGGCATAGAACATTTTTTCAACAAGCCATTTAATCCGCTCGTTTTGCAAGAAAAAATAACGAACATTCTCAGTTAATTTTCTCCCGCAACCGATTTTTCTTTTTTCAAAACAAAAACAAACACTATGAATTTGACTTTGCCCAAGCGTTTGGTCAGACAAACCAGTGAAGTCCTTCTTTTGGGATTTGGAAATGGGGTGGAGGAATTTTTGAGTTCGAATTTTCCACCACCCACCCAAATGAAGTTTTGGGAGATGAATAATTCTTTCTCGGCATATCAATGGCTCGAAGAACGCGCGGCGCGCGGAAGGAACAATTTGCCGGACGCCATCATCGTGAATTTAGGGCCTTTGCGACAGGAAAATTATCTGTTCCTTGAAAATTTGAAGAGACATCCGCGGCTTAGATTGATTCCGGTGATTGGTATTGCTTTTAAAAAGAGCGAAATGCCGGCCAAGAAATCTGCCATCCAACAAGGCCTCGATGACGGATACATTGCCCCGGTGGATTGGCGCAGGCTGGAGAACCGGATGCAATTTTTGATAAAATACAAAGCGACAACCTACTTTGATGAATTTGCGCAAAACGAAACTGCGGATATTGTAAAAATTCCTTTTTGGAAGCGCAGTTTTGATGTATTGGTTGCTTCCCTGGCTATTTTGACTTTGTCGCCGGTTTTTGCTTTAATTGCTTTACTGGTGAAACTCGAATCAAAAGGTCCGGTGGTATATGCTTCCAGAAGAGTGGGCACAGGCTACAAGGTTTTTTATTTTTTGAAATTCAGGTCTATGTATCAGGACGCTGACAAAAGGCTGGCAGAACTGTCTCACCTCAACAAATACAATTCGGACGATAAAAACGGCGCGCTGTTTTTAAAATTCGATAATGATCCGCGCATCACGAAAGTGGGCAAGTTTATCCGCAAAACGAGTTTGGACGAATTGCCACAACTTTTTAATGTGCTGAAAGGCGATATGTCAATAGTAGGAAACAGGCCGCTGCCGCTTTACGAAGCCGAGCAACTGACACGCGACGAGTGGGCGCGCCGCTTTTTGGCGCCGGCAGGCATTACCGGACTTTGGCAGGTGGCAAAAGGCGGAAAAGACAATATGACGGTGGAAGAACGCGTGGGGCTGGACGTCGAATATGCCAGAAAAGGTTCGTTTTCACTTGATTTTCAAATACTTTTAAAAACACTTCCCGCGATGCTGCAAAGGGGAGAGTAAAAACAAAAATTATAAAATTGCCTCTGGTTTCTATCATATCGGTCAATTACAACCAACTCGAACTGACTTTGGAAATGCTGGAGTCAGTCGAATCAAACTCATTCAAAAACCTGGAAGTGATTGTCGTGGACAATGGCTCTGTAATTGATCCGAGCGAGGCTATTCATAAAAATTTTCCCAAAACGAAAATGGTTCGCTCGGAGAAAAATCTTGGATTTGCCGGCGGCAATAATTTGGGAATTGAGCAAAGCAGCGGCGATTATCTGTTTTTTCTCAACAATGACGCGGTACTTACTGACGGCGTCATTGAGCGACTGCTCCTTAATTTTAAAATGATACCAAAGCTCGGTATCATAAGCCCAAAAATCTGTCACTGGAAAAACAGCGAAAAGGATGCCGACATCATTCAATATTGCGGCGCCACGCGGGTGAGCGCTTTTACAGGCAGAAACAAAACGCTGGGAGAAGGCGCGGTTGATTTTGGGCAGTTTGACGGCGTGCACGAAACGGCTTACGTACACGGAGCAGCGATGATGACGAGCAGAAAAGTGATCGAAAAAGTAGGAATGATGCCGGAAGATTTTTTTCTCTATTACGAAGAATTGGACTGGTGCGAGCAAATAAAAAAAGCGGGTTTTAAAATAGGTTTGGAGCCGGCTGCAAAAATTTATCACAAAGAATCAGTCTCGATTGGAAAAGAAAGTCCCCTCAAAACTTTTTATCTCAACAGGAACCGAATCTTGTTTATGCGCAGAAATTTCGGATTTCAGACGCTGTCCATTTTTGCGGTTTATCTTCTGTTGATCGGTATTCCAAAAAACGTGGTTGCGCATTTGTGGTCGGGCAATTTTTCCAATTTGAAGGCTTATTTGAGAGCTGTCGGCTGGCACTTGAAACGTCCGTTTTTGAATACAAAAAAGCAGCCTGCAAAGCCGCGATTATTAACCAAAAACGAGCCGGCTATGGAGCTGGCAGACTCAAATTTTTGAAATAAAATGATGAGCGTTTTTAGCGACATATTGGCGATACTGAGCTTTTTAGCAATTTTCTTCCTGGTCTTTACGGCCTTGACTGTCATGATTGCATTTTTCGAAAAAGAAAAATTAAAAACTCCGGCAGCGCCAAAATTGCATGATTTTGCCTGTGTGATTACGGCTTACAAGAATTTTGAGATTACCAAACCGCTTGTACAGTCTTTGCTAAACCAGCAGTATGAAGATTTCCATATTTACCTCGTGGCGGATGGAGCGTCGTTGACAGATTTCGATATTGAAAATAAAAAACTGACTGTACTCAACCCTGATCCGAGTCTGAATTTGAAAGTAAAATCTATCATTTATGCGCTCGATCATGCGCATAGAGAACACGATTTTGTGGTCATTTTTGACGGCGACAATTTGGCGCACCCGGATTTTTTGCAGGAAATAAACAGGTACGCCAATGCAGGATTTTTGGCAATACAGGGACAACGAACCGCCAAAAACCTTGACACAAAGTACGCTGCGATGGACGCGCTCGGTGAATTTTACAAAAATTATATTGAGCGTTACGTCACATATTTGCTGGGTTCTTCAGCGGTGATTTCCGGCTCGGGTATGGCAGTTGAAGCCAATTTATATCGCGGCTACCTGCAAAGTCCCGAAATCGAAACAGGCAAAAACCTCTGGAAAAAAATGCTCCAGGAAGATAAAATTCTCCAAAATTTTCTCCTTAGACAAAACCAAAAAATCGCGTACGCGCGCAAAGCCGTGTGTTATGACGAAAAAGTGACTTCTGCGCAGGCGGTTGAGACGCAGCGCAGCCGCTGGCTGTTTTCTTATTTTCAAAACATCCCGAATGTGCTGGGCATTTTGCGCAGAGCCGTGATGGGGCTCAGTTGGAATCAATTGTACTTCGGGCTGATTACGATTGCGCCGCCCATGTTTATTTTACTTTTTTCGGCAGTTTTCCTGTTGTTGATAAATTGGTTTGTACAGCCGCTGATGTCGCTGTTGTTGCTGATTTCCATGACAGTTTTTGCGCTGAATATTTTACTGACGCTCCGTTTGAGCGGAGCGCCGCGGGCAGTCTGGGAAGCTGTGGCGAGTTTGCCGCTGTTTGTTTTAAAACAAATAACCGCTTTGCTGAAAATGGGCAATCCCAATAAAAATTTCAAACACACAGAACATACAAGAAAAGTATCCATTGACGAGGTACTTTCGCAAAAACTATGAACATTTTTTGTGTAAGGCTTGAGGTAACATTCACTCGCGGGGTGTTACCTTTTTTTAAAAAAGAGGCAAATCATTAAAATTTGCTTGAAAATATGAATCGGCGGATGTTGTTGTTTTTGTCGGTGTTGTTGAATGTAATTTTGATAAGCGGGTTTGTCATTTTGATTCAAAAACTGGGCGGCATCAAGTACCTGGTTTACAGATTCAGGCACGACGGCATCACGGGCGTGTACGAACATCGGAAAAATATTTTGGAAAAAATGCCGGAAACCAGCGGAGCGATAGTTTTTTTGGGCGACAGCCACACGGCTTATCAGGAATGGGCGGAGGTTTTTCAAAGCCCCGCCATCAAAAATCGCGGCATTGCCGGCGACGGCACGGAGGGCGTTTTAAAAAGGCTGCCCACCATTTTGGAAAGCCGGCCTTCAAAGATTTTTTTGATGATAGGCGTCAACGACCTGCTTTTTCTTTCGCCCGATCAGATTTTGGAAAATTACCGACTGATAGTCGAAACCATAAATAAAAACTCCCCTCAGACAAAACTTTACCTGCAAAGTATTTTGCCGGTCAACCCAAATGTCAGATTTCTGCCGCTGTCAAACCGCGATATTGAACGACTGAATTTGGGCATAGAAGCGCTGGCGAAAAAAAGCAAGGCAGAATTTGTCAATCTCTACCCCCGGTTTTTGGACTCATCCGGTTTGTTAAAATCCGAACTGACCCAGGACGGTATCCACCTCGACCAACCTGGCTACGAAATTTGGATTGCAGCGATCCGGAATTTGGTTAAGTCATAGCCGCAAAAAAACATACTATGGTATTCAACAGCATTGAGTTTTTATTTTTCATTGTTGCTTTCTTCCTCTTATTTTTCAATCTGAAAGGGAAGGGACGCCTGTGGTTTTGCCTGTTGGGCAGCTATTTTTTTTACGGCTGGTGGGATTGGCGTTTTTTGGCTTTGATAGTGGCTTCCACGCTGGTAGATTTCTGGCTCGGAAGGTCTATCGGCATGGAACAAGACAGTATGAAAAGGAAAAAATGGCTCATCACGAGCATGGTGATGAATCTGGGTTTCCTCGGCTTTTTTAAATACTTCAACTTTTTTGCGGATTCATTTTCGGAGGTGCTGGGCTTTTTCGGAATGCACGCTTCCTGGCATACTTTGCACATTATTTTGCCCGTCGGGATTTCTTTTTACACTTTTCAATCCATGAGTTACACGATTGACGTGTACAACCGGGCTATTCCGGTCGAAAAAGATTTACTCAGATTCAGCACATTTATTGCATTTTTTCCGCAGTTGGTAGCCGGCCCTATTGTACGTGCCAGCGAATTTTTACCACAATTTGACCGTGAAATCCGGTGGAATTGGGACAGA
>CALMIT010000363.1 GCA_937864255.1 uncultured Saprospiraceae bacterium | reverse complement strand
GTTGCAGAGATAGCTTCGGGCGTCATCGCCCCCGGCTTGGTGCCTTTTATTATATTTTTGGCAGCGTGTTTTATTGCATTTTCCACCGGCACTTCCTGGGGGACTTTTGCCATTATGATTCCGATAGCAGTTCCGTTGGCCAACCAATTGGGCGCCGATGTGACGATAACTATTGCGGCGGCTTTGGGCGGCGGCGTTTTTGGCGATCACTGTTCGCCTATTTCCGACACGACAATTATATCCTCCATGTCTGCTGCCTGCGACCATATTGATCATGTAAAAACACAATTGCCTTATGCACTTTTGGGTGGGGCGCTTAGTGCGATTTTGTATCTAATCGCCGGCTTTGCCTGAAAATAAAAAAGCCCTCCGGAGACTCCGAAAGGCTTTTTGTTTTTTATTCAATTTTTGGTTATCGCTTTTGCAAGCGTTGAGTAGTGATTAACTTATTATCATTGCCGATGACTTTTACAAGATACATTCCGTTGGCGAGGTCGGCGATGGGATATTTTTCACCCCGCGTCGCCTGAAAAGATTTTTGCTCTTTGCCGATCATATTGAAAATGATAATTTTCCCAACCTGTTCGTCATTTGAAACCCCGATGAAATCGGATGCAGGATTCGGATAGACAGAGAGTTTTATTTCTGACCTGTTCAGGGAACTGGTATTGGAAGATAGATTTTGGTTCAAATTGTTGCCGCATCCGTCGCATCCATTGCCTTTTTGGGCAAAAGTGATGAGCGTGAAGCCACAAAAAAAGAAAGCAAGTAGATATTTCGCCATACAATGATTCTATTGGGTGTAAGAACTGCACAAAACTAAACCTATAATTTCAACTATTCAACCGGCATTTTAAAATTAAAAATTTTTTAACCGCCGTTATTTCTAATTCCAGGTAACAGTGTCAGGCATTTGAGCGATAACAGAGTACGGGTCGCCTATTTTTTCCATAATTTCCTGCCACAAAAAATCGGGAGGAGATTTGAAAAGATAATTGGCAAACATATCTGCCATCACCCAGGAGCCGAGTTTCATTTCTTCTTCCAATTGCCCTTCTGACCAGCCGGAGTAACCTACAAAAAACCGGATGTTTTTGGGTTCAATCAGTCCCTGCGAGATCAAAAATTTCAACTTGTCAAAATCACCGCCCCAGTAAACGCCGTCCACTATTTTTGTACTCTCGTCAAGCAATTCGCCTACATTGTGAAGGTAGTGAATGGTGTCTGTCTGTACCGGCCCGCCGAAAAAAACCTCAGCATCAAATTCAGGAAAATCCGCCACCAAATCATCCACGCGCATGTCCAGCGGTTTGTTTAAAATAAAACCGACGGTTCCTTCCGCTTTTACGTAATCGCAAACCAGTACCGCCGATCTTTTAAAATTGTTATCCAACATAAAAGGCTCGGATAGCAGCACTTTACCGGTTTTTATTTTCTGTTTGGTCATACTCATTTTTTCAGCCGAAATATGAGTTCAATTTTTTAAAAAATCAATGGCGTCAAAAAAATCTCCTGTCGTGTGCAGGGCAATTAACATTCCAAAAAAATCAGAGCGTATCGGTCGGCATTTTCCGATCTACCCGCAATACAAAGCCGCGCAATACTTTGCCGGTTCCGCCTACTTCTATAAAACTGCTCACACCGTCGGCGATCATATTTTGCATGGTCTGCGTCCAACGGACGGGGCCGGTGAGTTGATCAATGAGATTTTGTTTGATTTTTTCGGGATTGGTTTCGGGCATCGCCGTCACGTTTTGGTAAACTGGACAGCTTGGTTTTCTGATGTTCGTCGCCTCGATGGCGGCTTGCAGATTTTCTTTTGCCGGCTGCATCAGCGGAGAATGAAATGCTCCGCCCACCTGCAACACTACCGCTTTGGCGGCGCCAGCTTCCTGGCATTTTTTCACCGCTTCCTCAATACCTTTCACCGTGCCGCTGATGACCAACTGCCCGGGACAATTGTAATTGGCGGGCACTACCACCTCGTCTATTGAGGCGCAGATTTGTTCTACCACCGCGTCTTCCAAACCCAAAACGGCGGCCATGGTGCTTTCTGTCATTTCGCAGGCTTTTTGCATGGCGAGGGCGCGCTGTTGCACCAGCCGCAAGCCGTCTTCAAAACTCATGGCGCCGGCAGCCACCAATGCAGAAAATTCACCCAAAGAATGCCCCGCCACTGCGTCGGGCTGAAAATCATTGCCCGCCATTTTCGCTTTGGCAATGGAGTGGAGAAAAACTGCGGGTTGCGTAATTTTTGTGGCTTTCAAATCTTCGGCGCTACCTTCAAACATTACTTCGGTGATGCGGTAACCCAAAATTTCATTAGCCTGATCGAACAGATTTCGGGCAATTTCTGATTGTTCGTACAAGTCTTTACCCATGCCTTCAAATTGCGATCCCTGTCCGGGAAAAATGTATGCCTTCATTTAAAAATGTTTAGAATTTTAAATTTGGTTATTCGTATTTTGATAAATCAATGTAGCCGCGCGCCGATAAGGTTTAAAAATTCCCCGCGGGTTTCTACCTTTTGAAATTCGCCGGTAAAGGCGGAAGTTGTCGTTACTGAATTTTGTTTTTGGACGCCGCGCATCATCATACAAAGGTGGCTGGCTTCGATGACCACAGCGACGCCGTGCGGCTTGAGCGTGTTTTGAATGCAATTCAAAATCTCGTGGGTGAGCCGTTCCTGCACCTGCAATCGCCGCGCAAAAACATCCACCACGCGCGGAATTTTACTCAGCCCTACGATAAAACCTTTCGGAATGTAGGCAATGTGCGCTTTGCCAAAAAAAGGCAGCATGTGGTGTTCGCAAAGCGAGTAAAGCTCGATGTCTTTCACTATCACCATTTCGCTGTAATCCTCATGAAACATGGCAGAGCGGAGGATTGCCTCCCCGTCCATTTCATATCCCTGCGTCAGAAACTGCATGGTTTTGGCGGCGCGTTCGGGGGTCTTGAGCAGACCTTCGCGATGAGGATTTTCGCCGAGGCTTTTTATAATATCCCCGAAGTTTTCCCGCATGGACTCCATGGCTTCGCCCTCTTCGGGGCTGTGTTCGTTAAAATCCATTTGCATTTATTTTTTGCCCTTCCCGGCACAGGGCAAAACTACAAATTCGGGGTAAAAAATCGTCATTTGGATTTTATACCTGAAAGTAAAGCCGGATATCAGGAGTGTCAGAGAAAAAATGGTGAATCAAAGAAATAGGCATGCTCGTTCCGCGCAGTTTTTCCAAAATCCGTTTATTTGGGTAAAATTTTGCCCGCGCGGCATTTTTATTTTAGGTTTTAAAATAAAACTTCATGGCTTTTAAAATTTATACAAAAACGGGCGACAAGGGCGAAACTTCCCTTTTTGGCGGCAAGCGACTGACCAAATCACACCTGCGCATCGAGGCTTATGGCACGGTGGACGAACTGAATGCCGTACTCGGTCTGGTGCGCGA
>CALMIT010000362.1 GCA_937864255.1 uncultured Saprospiraceae bacterium | reverse complement strand
GGAGTGCTTACCGAATTTGCACACCATGTGGGGCCGGATCGCGAAAATTTTCCCATGCGCAATCGCATCATTGCAGGTCTGAGCGATGCACTGATCGTGGTCGAAACTGCCTCCAAAGGCGGCTCGATTATCACGGCGCACATTGCCAATAATTACAACAAAGACGTGTTTGCCGTGCCGGGGCGGTTGAAAGATAAATACTCGCAGGGCTGCAATCATTTGATCAAAACCAACCAGGCGGCGCTCATAGAATCTGCGGAAGACGTGGCTTACATTATGCGCTGGCAAGCAGAGGCGCAAGCCGGCCCAAAACAAGCGGAACTGTTTGCAGAACTATCTGAAAATGAGCGCAAAGTGATTGAACTGCTGCGCGAAAACGACGAAGTGAATATTGACAAACTTTGCTACGAAGCGGGGCAAAGCACCAGCCAAATGGCTGCCTTGCTGCTGGAACTCGAATTTAAAGGTTTCGGAAAGACGCTGCGGGAAAAGCTCTGCATACTTGTGTGAGATCAAATGCCGATACAAATCTCCGTGCCTTTGCCCGCCTCGCTTTTCAGGGTGATTTTCCAGCCGTGTGCCCGGCAGATATTTTTGATATAATAAAGCCCAAGCCCAAAACCTTTCACATTGTGAACATTGCCGGTAGGTACGCGGTAAAATTTTTCAAAAACACGCCCCTGATATTCTTGAGGAATGCCGATGCCCCGGTCAGCGATAGATAATTTCAGATGGTTTTCTGTGTCTTCCGTGCGGATGGTGATTTCGGGGCAGTCTTTGCAATACTTCATCGCGTTGTCTATCAGGTTGTGCAAAATGTTGGTCAGATGAAGCCGGTCTGCACTGATCACCGGGTGATTTGATTTTAGATCGGTTGCAATATCGCCGCCCTGTTCGCCCACTTTTAAGCGCGTACTCGCCACAATTTTTTCAATCAGTTCATGCAGGTTTACTTCTTCAAGATGCAGTTGAAAATTATCGCGCTCGATGCGTGCCAGTTGCAACACTTTTTCCACCTGCGCATTCAGGCGGTCATTTTGTTCATTAATGATCCGGGCATATTGTGCAAGCCGTTCGTCGGCTTTTACGAGCGGGTGGTTCAGGAAAGTATTTGCCGAAATTTTTATGGTAGAAATGGGCGTTTTAAACTCATGCGTCATGTTGTTGATAAAATCTTTTTGCATTTCCGAAAGGCGCTTTTGCCTCAAAATGATGTAAGTGGTGTACAGAAAAAACGAAATGGTCAGCAACAGTATCACCGAAAAAATGATGGTTAGCCGCATCGAATTCAGCATATAACCCGTGCGATCCGGAAACCGGACGCCAAAATAATAAAGGTAATCGTCGTAAGTGGACAAGTCGTCGCGTTTGATATTTTCCTTCGGCTTATCGCTCGAAAAAGTCACATAATTGCCATACACCATTTTGTTGCTGGAACAATCGTAAATGCCGTATTCAAAATCTTCCTGCAAGCCCACCAGTTCCAGTTCTTTGACGAGGTAAAATTCCAGCAGGTTGGCATTGATCACGTCATTGATATTAACCACGTAATAATTGGAAGAAATCTGGCTGATCAGGTTTTGAGGCGGTAGCGGCCCGCCCAGTTTTTCGAGATTTTTGGCCACGTTGAGCAGCGCAATTTCTATTTTTTCATGAAATTCCTTCTCTTTCAAATCCCAGGTACGCAGCACCCAATAGGTCTGCACCGCCATAATTCCCAAAATGGAAATAGCGCCTAAAATTACGACCCGGATGATGATGGAATTTTTCATATTAAAAAACGTCGCTGATAAATACTTACGCAAATACCCGGAAAGTGTTGTTATTTACTGCGCCTCCAGAGCTGCCGTCAAAACCTCTGTCTGCGTGTCGCGGGTTTTGTTTTTTGCATACCAAAGGTGTAAGTTTTCCTGCATTTTTTGATAGAATGATTTTTTTAAAATCTCATCGGAGATGAGAGACATTTCCTTTTTGCCTTCTGTCACTATCTGCTGAGCGGCGGCAGGTCGCGGGCCCCAGCTTCCCCTGACCGCATCGTTTTCGAGGAAAATGATCTTCGGAATGCTTCTCGTGCCATTGGTAAGAAAGGCGTCCATGATTTCCGGGTTTTCGTCGCGCAGCAGCAGGCGGAGCGTAATGTTCTGATTGATTTCGGAAAATTTTGCGAGTACCGGTATGATTTGCGCGGCGTCGCCACACCAGCCTTCCGTGATGACCAGCCATGTCGCCGGTTTTTGGAGCTTGTTTAAAAGAGTTTGAGCGGCTTCGGTGAGCCTGATGGTTTTGTCAAGTCGGTCCATCCTGTTTACATTCAGCGTAGTGTAACGCAGCATTTTTTCGCTGTGGTCGGTTCCGGTCGTTTTGTTTTCGGTTAACAACTCAGAGATTAGGCGGCGGTATTGGGTGTACGTCATCGCCTCGTCCAGTATTTTTTTGGAAATGGATTTCATCAAAAAGGCATATTAGAAAAATACCAGGAAAAACGCTCCCTCGCCCAAAAGGTTTAAGTAGGTTTTTTGACAAAAAAATCATGTGTGCGGGCAAATTTTGATAACTTAGTTCCGAAAAATTAAAACGCTAAATCTATGCACCCCACACTATTACTTTTATTCCTCGCATTTTCGGGACTTTCCGCTCAAACTACTTTCCAACGGTATTACAACATTTGTGGCGACGGGCGCGGAATAGCCGCTTACGAAACCGACGAGGGCTACCTCATTTTTGGCGAAACCTAC
>CALMIT010000361.1 GCA_937864255.1 uncultured Saprospiraceae bacterium | reverse complement strand
ATACTCTGCCAGCCGGTAAATGCTAAAATAAGGGGCATCATGACGACCATGACCAAAATGGGCAAGATCATATTTCGGGATTTTGGAGCGATGCCTTCCTTTTTGGCGACGGCGGTCAGATCGTCCGACACCATTGGCTGCGCATTGTCGGGCAACAGTTTTCCGGTTTCGCGAATGCGTTTTTCAGCATTTTTCATACTGCTGATGTCTTTTTTAAAAAAAAGAAAAACCGGCACAATCAACAAGGCAAGAATGGGATAAAAATTATAAGGCATGGTAGCGAACAAAACCGCGAAGGGATCGCCGAAACCCTGTGCTGCCAAAAGCCCCATGATAAAAGCGCCCCAGCCATTAAAAGGAATCAGAATGCTTGCAGGCGCCGAACTGCTGTCGGCTATCCAGGCGAGTTTTTCGCGGGAGATTTTTTCGCGATCAAAAATCGGGCGAAACAGCGTACCCACTGTGAGCGAGGAAATACTCGTTTCTACAAAAACCAGGACTCCGCAAAACCAGGCCATCAAAGGAATTACCACAGCGTTTTTGCCCGGATACCGCTCTTCGACTTTTTCCATCAGGCGATTGATTTTTAAAATAAATCCTTCCACGCCGCCCGATTTTTGTATAAAAACTATCAGCGCGCCCACCAGCGCACAAAACATGATGGTGCGCGTATTGCCGGCGTCTTTGAATACATCTACCAATGCTTGTATGGAGTCGAAAAACGATTTTAAAAAATTCCAATCGCCCAGAATCAGCCAGCCGAGCCACACGCCGACGGTCAGCGACAAAAATACCTGCCGGGTACGTATCGCCAGCAAAATAGCCACAACGGGAGGCAAAAGAGAAAGTATGCCGTAATGCTCCATCCGTTTGATTTTTAATTTTGGAAAAAAAATCAGCCGCCCGAAAGTACACAAAAGAAAACGCTCGCAAATGGCAGGGACGGCGCAGCGGCAGGCTGGGAGAAAATTTTTCAGACTATTTTTTAAAATGAGCATCCCGGCGAGGTAAATTTTCGCGGAAGCAAGTCGGCGACATGCCGGTCATTTTTTTGAAAGTTTTTGAAAAAGAGCTCCGGTCAGAAAACGAAAGCATAAAGGCCACTTCTTTGGGGTCAAAATCTTTTTGCAAAAGAACTTTGGCCTCCCGGATACGCAGTTGCAAAATATGCTGATAAGGTGTGATGCCGTAAATAAGGCGATATAACCGCACGACATGATATTTTGAAAAAAGAGCAATTCTTACAAGTTCGTCCAGCGAAACGGGCGAAGCAAAGTTGTCTAAAATATAATTATGGACGAGGCTGATGCGCTTGAAAATTTCGCGTTTCGTACTCATTTGCGTGTACGGAATCGCTTCAAGTTGTTCGCCGATTTGATAATGTGCGCGCAGAAAATGAGCCGCAATGTCAAAATAAAAAGCGTCCCAATCTATAAATATCTCCCCGCCACCGGTGAGCTTTGGTAAAATACTTTGCAAGTGTTGCCCGAAAATATTTTCCTGCAAGTGGTAATTTTTATCAATAAAATCGTGCTGCTGCCAGGTATTTGGAAATGGTGCTCCAGTCCTTTTTGAGAGCGGCATCCGTAAGCCGAGCGCCGCGCTGGCCAAGGTCGCCTCGGTCAGAAAAATACAAATACCGTCCACAGTTTTTCCAAGATTGCCTTCGCCGCGGGCATGTTGCTGCGGACTAAGTACGAGATATTGTCCGGGCTTCACCCTTCGCAATTCTCCTTCCACGCGATAAGTTTCTGTGCCGTTCAAGGGCGCACAAATTCGAAATCGGAAAGCATCCAGCGTCCGGTCAATTTCAGATATGCTGGAAAATTTCAGGTCGTCCTGTTCAGTAATTTGAGGCTTTTGCCATTGCAGCGTCGAAACGCCGGGAGTCGCCTGCCTGACCAAACCTTTGTAGTATTCTGCCATGTGCTGAGTTGTGCAATTTTTTCACCTTTCCGGTTTTTCACTCGCTTTAGATTTGCCGAGGCGGAAAGTGTTTTCGAATAAATTTTAAAAAACAAAACTAACAGTGGGAAAAACAAATCTGCCGGGTTGTACGCCAATTTGTCTGACAATTGTCGCAAATCCAAAATGCGCTCATTTAACATTCAAACTCAAAAGTATGAAGTCATCCAAACTCATTTTTATCGCTTTATTTTCGCTGGTTATCTGGCAAATAAATTTTGCCCAATCCGTAAATCCCAAACTTGACAGCCTGTTAAGTCATACACTGGACAGTATGCACCAGGTTTTGCGGGTCAAAGGTCTGGCTGCTGCACTGCGCCTGCCGAACGGCGCGATCTGGGCAGACCGGTCGCCACAATGTTTTTGAAATTGTGTTAGCGGCCGGTTTTTTCTGCCAAATCCAGATATTCCCGGAGGATTTTTTCAAGCTCTTCCCGATGCAAATGGATTGCTTCCATGTTCTGAAAATAAACCATGCGCCGATCTTTGTAATCGCCTTCCAGCAGCGGCGAGTTTATGCGAACGATTTCGGGATGATGAAAAACAAGATGCACCTGATTTTGCATACGCGGATTGAAAGTAAGCAAATCTGCGCCGCTGTAATAACTCGGCGCATTCCACTTGATGCGCTCCGAAATCCGCGAGTCGGCATTCTTTATAATCTGACGTAAAGTTTCTATTTCCGTTTTCAGCGGGTGCTCAAGCCGGTTCATATAGTCGGCTACCTGCTCAGCTTCGCTCGGTTTTGCAGTTCGTTTTTTAGAAATTTTTTTCTCCGGCATGAATATTTTTTTTAAGAAAGCTACACCTCGATACCTTCCGACGAAAGGTAGGCGGCAATGTTGAAAAAATGTCCTTCCATCAATTCAATATCCTGATCCCAGTCAACGGTCAGCCAGGCAGGTTTTGGTTCGGCAATCAATATTTTTTTACTTTCCGTAAAAATCCAAATCACTTTTTTCACGCCAAAATCCAGCAGTAGTTGGGTTTTTAAATTGATATAATCAGGCTCCGCGTTGTGGTCAAAAGAAGCTTTGGTATCCACTTCCACCACCAATAAGGGCGGCACTTCCACGTACTTGTTTTTTATCATTTCCGGCTTCAACACCTGCTTGTCGAAGAGGGCGAGATCGACAGCTAAGTTGACTCCTTTTGCCAGGTGCGTACCAGCTTCGTTGTTGCCGATATAAAAGCGTTTTTCGTCAAAAAATTTGACAAACAGCCTGAACAAATGTTCCAGGATCACGAATTGTAAAGCACTGCTACCCATAATGTCTTCAGCTTTTTTTTGGTTTTCAATTACTTCTTTATAGCCTCTGTAATAGATTGGAACCCCGTGTATCTCTTCATAAATCAGATATGCAGGAATGGCGGGCGGCTTTTTTGAAGCTGTTTTTCGTTTTTTGCTTTATTCTATTGAGAC
>CALMIT010000360.1 GCA_937864255.1 uncultured Saprospiraceae bacterium | reverse complement strand
TCCTGTAATATTGAAGGCGACAGCCGGCGGCGGCGGAAAAGGGATGCGTATCATCACCGAAGAGAAAGTTTTTGAATCTCAATGGGAAATGGCGCGCAAAGAAGCGAAAGCATCTTTTGGCAACGACGGCGTCTATCTGGAAAAATATATCGAAGAACCCCGGCACATTGAATTTCAGATTGCCGGCGATCAGTACGGCACGGTGGTACACCTTTCCGAGCGCGACTGCTCGATACAACGCCGGCACCAAAAGCTGGTAGAAGAAAGTCCCTCGCCGTTTATGACGGACGAGTTGCGCAAAAAAATGGGCGAGGCTGCCATCAAAGCCGGACAGGCTATCAACTACGAAGGCGTCGGCACCATCGAGTTTTTGGTGGATAAATACCGCAATTTTTATTTTATGGAAATGAACACACGGATACAGGTGGAGCATCCGGTGACCGAAGAAGTAATAGACCACGATCTCATCAAGGAACAAATCAAAATAGCTGCTGGCGAAAAAATTTCGGGCAAAAATTACATCCCGCAAATGCACGCGATGGAGTGCCGCATCAATGCTGAAGACGTGTACAATAATTTCCGGCCGAACCCGGGGCGCATCAATTCGTTTCACAGTCCGAAAGGTCACGGCATTCGCGTGGATACGCACGTATATGCCGGCTATGTGGTGCCGCCTTTTTACGACTCCATGATTGCCAAAGTGATTTGCCGTGCGCAAACCCGCGAGGAATGTATCAAAAAAATGGAGCGCGCACTGGATGAATTTGTGGTGGAAGGCATCAAGACGACCGTCCCGTTTCATAAAAAACTGATGAAAGACGAAAACTTTCGCAGTGGAAATTTTCATACCGGCTTCCTGAATACCTTCGATATGGGCAATCCCGATGATTAATTCCGCACAGTTTTGCTTCCTCAAAAATGAATAATCCTTTAAAAAGAGATTTTCAGATACTGCGCTTTCTTTTTGTCATGCTACTGGTGGGGCAATTCGTTTTTTTGCTGGCAGCGCTCTTTTTTATTCACGACGAACAACCTATTCCCTGGACAGATTTTTTACAAAAACCGATGCTGTCTATGGCGCCCGGCTCCGTTTTTTTGGCGATAGTGCTGGCGCAGGTAGTGCAGTTTTTTCAAAATAAAAAAAAGCGCCGGCTTAATTCGCTTCCCGCCAAAATGCACCACTACCGCGACACAGTCATTTTAAAAGCCGCCTTTTTTGAAATGTCGAGCCTCTATTGTATCGCCCTCTCCGCTGTGCTGCAAAACCTTACCCCGCTCGTATTTTTCGCTATTTCCACGATGCTGTTTCTCTGGCTTTGGCCCACAGTGGGCAGGCTGAAAGCAGGATATGGATTGGAGTGAAAAAACTAACCCGTAGCAAGTATTTTAGCTGTTTATGTTTTAACCGGATTTTGATAGAAGGTTGTATATTTGAAAGCATTCATCATTACTAAAATACATGAAAAATGAAAACAGCCCCTTTTTACACCCATTTGTATTTGGCGCTTTTTGCTTGCAGCTTTATTTTCCAATCCTCTCTTGCACAAATTATTCCGGACTCCATTACTTTCCGTGGTTT
>CALMIT010000359.1 GCA_937864255.1 uncultured Saprospiraceae bacterium | reverse complement strand
AATGCCTTCACGCTTTTTAAGAAAATGTTAATTGCGATAATTCTTTCCTTTTTTGATGCAGAACGCTCTTATGATGCAGTGAAAAATTAAAGGGTGCTAACCGTAGCTGATAATTTTGCGGACGAATCACCCGAATTTGATTCGGTAACCGGTGCAGGGCATTTTTTCCAAAGGAATTCACCGGAATACCGAAACAGTAGCCCTGCACCCATTTTTTCCGGTTCCCGCTTTTCAGAAAAAACCAGCCTGTAGAAAATTACTGCCGTGTAAAAGATTTGCTCGACTCAATTTTTATAAAACCGTCACCGGCCATGCAGCAAATCACCCTGTTTTATCGTTTCGGTTTTTAAACGTTGTCTATTTTTACGACGTGCATGTAATCGCACCTAATCACCCGACATTATGATAAAAACACTCATCTTCGACGATGATGTGGCGGCTACCGTTCATTTGACCGAACTGTTAGCCACTTTTGACGATCTGGAAGTAGCCTCCGCTGTCCAATCCGGCCAAACCGCGCTAAAAATGCTCCGCCAAAAAAGTGTGGATCTGATTTTTCTTGGCGCCGAACTTTCCGAAATGACCGGATTTGATTTTTTGGAAAAACTCGAACCGCCGCACCTGCCGCTCATCATTTACATGAGTACGGATGAGCGCGACGCGCTGAAAGCCTTTGAATATCGCGTATCCGATTTTCTGCTCAAACCCATCGCTTACGAACGTATCGAAAAAGCCGTCAAGCACGCCAAAGAGTCGTTGGGCATGGGCGGAGAGCGCAGCGCACATACCGCGGGGTACGGCATCAGTCCGCTGTTCAATGGGAAAGAAAAAGAAATCATGCCCATCAAAGTTTCCGGCAATATTTACTTCGTGGAGCCGAAAACCATCCGCTACATCACTGCTGCCGGCTACTATATCGAGATATTTATGAAGGATAAAAAACTGCGGGTGCGCGAAACGATGGAAAGTATTCTGGAGCGATTACCCGACGAAGATTTCGTCCGCATACACCGCTCGCACATCATCAACGCCGGCTTCCTGGACGCCATCAACACCATCGGGCCGGGCGAAGCGGAGGCGCTCATGAAAGACGGCAAAATGTTTCGGATCAGCAAAACTTACAAAACGGCTTTATTGAAAAAAATGGGGCTGTGAGAAATCATCCCCGTAGCAGTTTTGCCGTTTCTGCGATTTCCTTCCCGTTCATAATCCAATGCGGGTAATCGTGTGCCGACACATAAAGCATGGACAAGGCGATTTCTTTCAAAGTATTAAAACCATTCGGATACAAAAACCGCCCGATTGGATAAAGCCAGTTGAAATATTTGTACAATGAATTTGTCCGCGACAAGCCGGGTATCGGTTTGATGAAACCGGGGCGATAAGCGTACACTTTTTTGAAAGGTAGTTTTGCCAGATCGTTTTCGGTTTTACCTTTTATCCGCGCCCACATACTTCTGCCCTGCTCGCTGCTGTCGGTTCCCTGACCGGATACGTAACAAAAAATCATCTCGCCATTTTGCCGCGCCAGTAGCTCCGCCATGTGCATGGTGAGCTTGTAGGTGACTTTGTGATAGTCCGCCTCTTTCATACCCACCGACGAAACGCCGAGACAAAAATAGCAGGCATCATAACCCTTCAATCTATCTTCGATTGCAGACAAATCATAAAAATCGGCGTGAATAACCTCGGTGAGTTTCGGGTGCGTAAGCCCCAAACTTTTGCGATTGATAATCAAAACTTTCTCCACCATCGGATGCTCCAGGCAGACGTGCAAAACGCCCTCGCCTACCATGCCTGTGGCGCCGGTGATGATAACGCTGAGTTTTTTATTCATGATGATTTTTGAATTGGAAAGTGATTGGAATTGGTGAAATTATACATTCTATTCATTTTGGAGGATTTTTCAATGTTGCGTTTTTTTAATCGGTTTCAGTTTCGCATCAAAACAATTTTTTTTTAAAAACCACACATCAACTTTATTTTCCCCCGGATTAAGCCGTTTCTCAAAAAATTCCTGACTTTTGAAAAAAATATTCGGATGGTAAAAAGGAAAATGTGGCTGTTGGTTTTTGCGCTTTGTTGCGCCTTGGTTGGCGGGCGGGCGCAAGACGTCGAAAATACAGCGCCGGAAGCCGCCGGCGCGGAGTCTGTCACTCCGCATCAGTTTGATCGCGACAATTGGCGCAAAACCATCGAAGGAATAGACTACACGGAACTGGTAGAAAAAAACGCCCAAAAGCCGCCAACCCAAAAAGAACAATCCTCCGCAATAGACCCCGACACCGCCTCTGCGCTGGCCAAGTTTTTGCAAATTTTTATGATCATCGCAGGCGCGGCGCTGATCTCCTTTATTCTTTATAAAATATTGGGCGGCGCAAACATCAGCCGCAAAAAAGACCAAAAAATCAGCACCGCCGACCTGAGTCTCGAACTGGAAAAAATGGAAGAAAACCTGCCCGACACCAACCCGGAATCGCTGATCCAGCAGGCAATTATTCAGAAAAATTACGCCCTCGCCATTCGCCTGTATTACCTCGCCATTTTAAAAAATCACGCCACGCGCGAGCGCCTTTTCTGGAAGAAAAACAAAACCAATTACGACTACCTGCGCGAGTTGAACGGAACTGCCTTTGCCGAGCCTTTCAGCCAGGCTACACTGGTTTTTGAGCGCGTGTGGTATGGCGACAAACTGCTCGAAGCCTCCGATTTTCAATCTGTCCGCCCGCTTATGGAGCGCTGGATGCGGGAGAGTTTTTGATTTGCTGATGGGTTAATGGGCTGATATGGTGGTTAGGGGACTTTTACCTTTGTGTCCCCCGCACAAATCTTGGTGTCCTTTGTGGTTTTTTTTCAACACAAAGACACAAAAGGAAAACACAAAGAGCACACTTCTCATCATTTCTTCACTCTCCTACGACCTACTTTACGAACTTTGAAGTGGCTGAAAGTGGATGAAAGATAATGAAAGTCTTATTTCTCCCCGCCTTTGTGAGATATTACTGACGTGATAATGTGCTGGTTTGCTGATGTGCTAATTAATCAGCACATCTTCACATCAGCAAATCAGCACATTTGATCACCGTTTCAAGTCCTTTTTTGGAAAAGTAATTTTTCAAACCCGCTGCGTCGTCGAATGGATTGGTAGCGAGGACGAAGTCGCCGCCCCAGGCGCCGAGCGATTTTATTTCACCCGCAAAGTCAGCAAAATAGAGCGTTTTGGCGCGCGGCAGTTGCAGGCTGCTCCCCACCAGATTTTCGTGTTCGGCAATCAATTTTTCAAAATCAGGTAAATTTTTACAAGCCAAAAAAGCGCGGGTGAGTCGAGAAATTTCTTCAATCAGTGGGGACTTTCCCGCCGCTAAGTTGCGGTAACGCGCTATCCCTTCGCGACTGTTTTGCTTTTTGCCGAGGTAAACAAAATAAAGCCTGTCGTGAAAATCCGGTGCAAAATCGCAGGCTTCCCAGTGAGGCTGGTCTGCCGTTTTTTGATACAAAATCGGACCCGCCGCGCCCGCGCAAGCGAGGTCGTAACCCGACCCGCCAAAAGTGGTTTGGAGCAAACTAAAAGCATCTACACCTGACCACTGCGCCAGCGTATAAATCAGCGTAGAACTGCTACCCAGCCCCCAGTCTCGCGGAAATTCGAGCCGGGTTTCGATGGAAATGTCTTCGTCATTTTTAAAAAAACCGGGGCGCAATTTTGTAATCGCGCGCAAAATTTGCGAAAGCCGATCGCCCGTAGCAGCGTCCGTGCTTTCCGCACATTCAAAATCATCTTTTTGAAAAACGCCCGACCACCAGGTCTGCCCTTTTTCATCCAGACTTTTCCAAAAAATGCTACCGGTTTTACTTTGAAGATTTTCCACCCGGAGCCACTGTCCGGGGCAGGTAGGCAGGGCGAGCGCCAAAGCGCCGTCGAGCACAAAATATTCGCCGCTGAGCAACAACTTGCCGTGCCCGTAAAATGCCGCCATCAATGCACCACGCCCGCGCGGCGACGTTCCAAAAATTCGCGCACGCCGGTGAAGGAAACCGTTTTGTCCTCAAAAAAATCAGTGGCCGCCTGCATCTCCGGCTCGCTGGCTTGCAGGTGATTGAGTATATTGACGAGGTGCATTTTCATGTGCCCTTTTTGGATACCGGTGGTGATGAGCGAGCGCACGGCGGCAAAATTTTGCGCCAAGCCCACCGAGGGGATTATCATCATCAA
>CALMIT010000358.1 GCA_937864255.1 uncultured Saprospiraceae bacterium | reverse complement strand
AGCATCGTGACCATGCGCAACGATGAGGGCGTCGAAAAAGTGGTGAGATATTTTCCGATAGACGCCGAGCGGCGCGATAACATTACCGGCCAGCCCATTCCGATTCAAAGGTATCACGCTGATATCAACAACGGCGAGGATTTCGTGCTGGTGCAAGACAGACTGACAGACAAGCTGTTTTGGAGCTATATTTCCTTTTTTGAAAAATAAGTCATGAAATACCTGCTTGCCGGTCTTGTCACTTTTTTTCTTCTCACTTCTTTTCAGGACGACTGGGGCTTTTTCGGGCACCGGCGCATCAATCGTTTAGCGGTTTTTACGCTGCCACCCGAAATGATTGTTTTTTTCAAAAAAAACATCGAATACATCACCGAGCAATCTACCGCGCCCGACAAACGCCGCTATGCTTCCAAATTTGAAGGCGTGCGGCACTACATGGATTTGGACAGGTACGGCGAACCGCCTTTTGATCAGGTGCCCCGCAATTGGACGGACGCGCTCATGCAGTACACCGATATTTTTGTAGTGAAAAAAGATGGCGACACTACCCTGCTACCCGTCCGGCAAATGCTTGAAAATGAAAACTTTAGAAAACCTTACAGGACATTTTTTATCGAAAATATTGTCAAAAATTATTACGAAGAAGATTGGACAATTGATTGCGAAAAGTTGAAAAATCTTCCGGGACTGGAAACGACTCCGTGCATTGGCGCTTTTGCAAAAGACAATTTTTCCGAACACGGCATCCTGCCTTACCACCTCGAAAAAATGCAACGGCAGTTGACCACGGCTTTTATGGAGCGCGACGCGGATAAAATTTTGCGGCTTGCCGCCGAAATAGGACACTACATCGGCGATGCGCACGTGCCGTTGCACACGACTGAAAATTATAATGGTCAACTCAGCAACCAGCTCGGTATTCACGCTTTTTGGGAATCGCGCCTTCCCGAACTTTTCGCCGACGAGACTTATGATTTTTGGGTGGGGAAAGCCGAAAGAATAGAAGACCCGGAGACTTATTTCTGGAATATTGTTTTGGAAAGTCACGCACTGGTCCGCCCTGTGCTGGACACTGAAAAGTCCTTAAGTAAAACTTTCCCCACCGACCGCCAATACTGTTTTGAAGATCGCCTCGGTCAAACTGTCCGCCTCGAATGTGCCGAATACGCTGCCGCCTTTCAGGAACAAATGAGCGGAATGGTGGAATCCAGAATGCGCGCTGCCGTGCTGGCGGTGGGCAGTAGCTGGTACACCGCCTGGCTTGATGCCGGAAAACCCGACCTGGAAAATATCTATGAAAAGCTGCCCGCTGAGCAGGAAGAAGACATCGAAAAAAAATACCGGGAAGGGAAAATTCTGGGCAGGGAACACGGCGGTTGAAGCACCGCTTTAATCATCTTTATTTTTATAAAAAAAACGCCCCCGCAAAGATGCAG
>CALMIT010000357.1 GCA_937864255.1 uncultured Saprospiraceae bacterium | reverse complement strand
TTTGTAAAGGGATTGAATTGGGGCGTGCCCCGCTATGGTCACCCGGAAGGTTTGGTTTTGCTGCATGTGAGGGAGGTTTTGGATAATATTGAAAAACTTCCGCTCAGCGAGACCGAGCGCCGCCGCCTGCGGCTCATTACTTTTGTACACGATACATTTAAGTATAAAGAAGAAAAATCATATCCGCGCGACTGGACAAAACATCACGGCGTACTGGCGCGCCGGTTTTTGGAAAATTTTTCAGCCGACCTGCAAATTTTGGAAGTGGTAGAATTGCACGATGAGGCTTACCACATTTGGTGCGAGGAATTTTATTTTAAAAAGCCGGAAAAAGCAGCGCTGCGCCTCGCCATTTTGTATGAGCGGGTGAAAGATTTTTTGCAGTTGTACTACCTGTTTTTCAAGTGCGACACGCGCACGGGCGATAAGAACCAGGCGCCCTTGCAGTGGTTTGAGGAAACTTTCAAAGAGAAATTAATTCCCGTCGTTTTTTGAAATTTACAATCTTGCGATGACAGTTTGGTTGCCTTTCACTTTTTGACCGAGGCTGACCTCGATTTTTGCGTCAAGCGGCAAAAATACATCCACCCTGGAGCCAAATTTTATAAAACCCAGTTCACTGCCCTGTTCTACTTCATCGCCCACGTGCAGGTAGGTTTTGATTCTTTTTGCCAGCGCGCCGGCTATCTGGCGCAGCAGGATTTCTTCCTCGCCGTTGTCAATGACTACGGTCGTGCGCTCGTTTTCACTACTGGATTTTGGATGCCAGGCTACCAGGTATTTGCCGGGATGATACTTGAAATAATTAATTTTTCCGCTGATGGGATTGCGGTTTACATGGACATTGGTGGGGCTCATAAAAATCGAAATCATCAGCCTTTTATCGCCAAAGTACTCGGACTCAAGGCTTTCTTCAATCGTTACAATTTTACCGTCGGCAGGAGCGTACACCAGTTTGTCGTCGGCAGTTCTTATTTCTCTGCGCGGGTTTCTGAAAAATTGCAAAACAGCGAGAAAAATCAGCACGGAAGCCGCGATGAAAAATATCCCCGCTGCGGGCAGGTACCAGACAACGACAAGGTTGATGATAACCAAAACCGCCGTCAAAACTGCCAGAATGGTATATCCTTCTTTATGGATGCGCATCATTTTAAATTCATTTTTTACAAAAAAACAAGAAGCGAATTTTTTAAAACGCTGCAAAAATACACTTGCAAAAAGAAAATTGGTTTGAATCTTCGACAAAATCAGCGAATCCAAAGCAATAGTGCCGCCGCAAATGGCAAAACAAAAATAAAGGCATCAAAGCGATCAAGCACGCCGCCGTGGCCGGGCAGCAGGCTGCCGGAGTCTTTTACGCCCACGCTTCTTTTGAGCATACTTTCCACCAAATCGCCCAAAGTACCGAAAATGACAACGATAAGACCAAGCGCCAGCCAGACTGTCGCGGCTTGTTCGTCAAAAAAATAGCTGAGCAATAATGACAAGGCCAGCGTAATCAAGCCGCCCCCGATGGCCCCTTCCCAGGTTTTTCCGGGCGATATGCGGGGGAATAATTTGTTTTTGCCGATTTGCGAACCGACGAGGTAAGCGAAAGTGTCGTTCGACCAGGTGAGCAGCAGCAGCCCGAAAATTTTTCGCCTTCGAAAGCCACGAAGTCAAGCAGTGCGAAAGGTGCTCCGATATAAACCATGCCCAAAACCAGAAAGGCAATATTCAGAAACGGACTGCTCGAAGCCGTGTATAGTTCATAAATGAAAGCCAGGAAAATAAAAGGGAAAAAGAGCAGGGAGGTGGCGATGATAAATTGCTCCTGATTTTTGACGAGATTCATTTGCAGCAGGGTGGCGAGCAGGATAGGCGTTAGCCCGAAGGCGATGCCCAGAAACATTCTTATCTTGTCTCTGCGTTTGAATTTTACCAGCACCATATTGAAAAACTCCCACAAGCACAGCGCTGCGATCAGGGCGAAAAGGGCTATAAAAGAATAGCGCCCCGCATAAAGTCCGCCGAGCATCACCACCACAAAAATGACTGCCGTAGAAGCCCTTCTCAGTAATCCTTTCATTTTTTAGAAGCGTATTTAAAGTGCAATTCAGACGGGGAAACAGAGCCGGAAAATAGTACCCTGCGGTTGATTGCCGGATACGGAAATACTTCCTTTATGTGCTTTTACAATTTCCCGCACGATGAAAAGTCCCAGCCCGGTACCCTTTGTTTTTCGGGTGTCCTCACTGCCGATTCTGTAAAATTTTTGAAAAACCTTTTTTCGTTCCGGTTCCGCAATTCCGCAGCCGTTGTCGGCCACTTCCACGCAGACCTGCCCGTTTTTTGTAAATGCGTTCACGCGGATTTTTTTTTCGATTTCAAAATTATATTTCAGCGCATTTTCGAATAAGTTGATAAAAATAATTTCCAGACCCTGCGGATCAGCCTGTGTTTCCGGGAGCTTGTGTTCGATCGTTAATACCAAATCGCCTTCAGGATGGCTGGACGAAAAATCCGAAGTAACTTTTTTTAAGAACTCATCCCAGTCAAGATTTTCGAAAACGGGTTTGTAAGCGCTTTCGAGTCGGGCAGACAGCAGCAGGTCGCTCACCAGTTCATTCAAACGATTGGTCTCCGATAAAGCGCCGCCGGCCAGCTTTTGAAGTTGTTCGGAAGTAAGATTCCGTTTGATGAATGTTTCCAAAACCAGTTTTATAGATGAAATGGGCGACTTCAATTCGTGGGTTATGGAAAGCAAAAAATTCCGCTGCTGTAATGCAAGTTCCATTTGTTTGCGATAAGCGCGGTGTATGAGAATGAGTCCGATCAGCAGGGTGACGGAAAAGACAGAAACTTCGCCCAGAATCATCCATTTCTGCCGTTCGTGCTTTTGATAAAGTTGTAAAAAAGCGGCTTTTTTCTCGAAAGCCGGCCAGTCGCTGATAGAGCCGGATTCTTTCATTTCAAAATAAAGCTGCTTTGATTTTGCGACAAACACCTCGTCGTTTTTTTTGAAAAGTAAAAACGCCCACCAGACAAAAGCCATCAGCATGTATGCCATGATAAGAAAAGAAAACAGCCTCAGCGATATCGTCTTGTTCAAAGAGTTTTCTGTTTTGAAATACCCGTAAATTTAAGAAGTCTTTCCTGTTTGAAAAGAAAATGTGGCTTGCACCCGTGCGGCAAGACTGAGCGCCTATTTTTACTGCACGGACAGAATGTTAAAATGTAAATTCGTATCATTCTTGGATTAATATTTGGGGAAAAATATTTTTATGACCATTTTTGTATAGACAAAGGAAAAATGGGGAAATATATTTTCCAAAAAATTATCCTATTGCTAAACTTAAATAATGCAAAGTTTTTAACTTTGCGAGCCTAACTAGGGCTATTAAGAATTAATTAGTGCAGATTTTTTTAGCGGAATTCACACCATATAAACAATTCGGGAAGGTCTCCCCTTCATTGTGCAGTCATTCTGATCCTTGCTGAGCGATCAGTGTGGTTTTTCGTTTTCTAAAAAAATCTGTAAAAAAATAAACGCAGCCTGCTTATCACAGGCTATAATGATTTTGTTTATTATTTTTTTGAAGTATGATTTTTAATGTTTCATTTTCAAACCTTCGTTTTATGAAAAAATTTATACCTCTGACGACGATTCTGTTTCTACTTCTGGGTCAAGTGGCCTGGGCACAGTTGCCGCCTCCTTGCGGCGTCGCCGGCGACGAACCCCCCGGATGTACACTCTGCGGGCCGGTTTATGCAGGCACTACCGGCGGTTATACGCCAAATATTACGCCTCCGGGCTTCTGCGGAACCATTGAAAACAATCAATGGCTTTCTTTTGTGGCCGGCGCTACTTCGGCTACGGTGAGTATCACTTCGTTTAATTGTCAAAACGGACAAGGAGTTCAGCTTTACATGTTGGACTTGAATCTCAATCCGGTTTCCAACTGTTTTTCCAGCGGTGGAAATAACGTACCCGGAAACGTAACTGCGAACGGTCTGACACCGGGAGATTTGTACCTCATCATGATTGACGGCTTTGCAGGCGATATTTGTAATATCGTCATTCAGGTAGTGGGTGGCGTGAATCAAGGACCACCTGATCCACCGGGACCAATCACTCCTGTGCCGAACGTTTCACCTTTGTGTCCGGGAGCAATGATATGTTATTCAATCGCCCCGGTTAACGGAGCAACGGAATATAACTGGCAAATACCAGGATTCGGAACGATTGTTTCCGGTCAAAATACGAATGAAATATGCGTAACCTGGAACGGAACGGGTTCCGGCGTGGTCCGTGTGACCGTTGCAAATCCATGTTTCCCGGGAGGGTTTTCGCTATTTCCGGTTGTTGTCATAGAGTTGCCGCCAACTATTTTTCCTCCGATGTTTGTTTGTATAGAGGATTTTCCATTTTTGTTTGACGGCCGAACTTTCAACAGTCCGGGTAATTATAGTTATACCGAGACGTCTGCGGCAGGGTGTGATAGTATAATTCGATATACTTTTCTGACCTTCCCGCAAATTCCAAGTATTATAGATACTACAATTTGTGCAGGAACATGTGTTACCATTCACAATCGAACTTTTTGTAGTCAGAGTACCGGACAAATCAGATTACCGGATGCTACCCGAAATGGTTGCGATAGTATCATACAGGTAATTGTGAGAACAATAGGGCCGACTGCGGTTATAGCTAACCCCGCTCAACTAAACTGTGCGCCGGGTTCTACGGTAGTGTTGGATGGTTCTTCATCTTCCAGTGGTAATAACGTAACTTATCAGTGGAGTTCCCCGACAGGTGGTACTATGGTTCCTCCAACGAATCAAAATACAGTAACCGTAAGCTCTCAGGGTACATACGTTCTTACGGTTTCTCAAACATCCAACGGACAAACCTGTACGGCTTCCGATACTGTGCTTGTAACTCAACAAACAGTTACTATCAATACTCCGACATTTACGAGCGCGCAGACCAGCCTCTGTGCCGGTCAGATTGGAACCTATACCATAAATGCACCTTCGGGAGCTACCAGCTACACCTGGTCAGTTACACCTCCCGGACCGGTTATCACCGGCTCCGGTACTTCCGTGACTATTAACTGGGGCAATTCATCAGGCGGTCGGGTATGTGTGGTTGCCAACGGTCAATGTGGCAATTCTCCTCCGGCTTGTGTGGATGTAACAGTGAATCCGAATCCTACTTCTACTTTTTCCATACCTTCATCTACTTTTACATGGACTTTAAATGGTGGAACGCCTTCGCCGATTTCAGGCCCGGGTCCGCATCAGATTCGTTGGGCAACCGGCGGTTCGAAAACTGTGACTTTGGTTGTTGAAGATCCTAATGGATGTATTTCTTCTCAAACCAGTCAGATGGTTCAGGTTGACCTTCCGTTGGCTCCGCCTACCATTAGTTGTAATTCGACAA
>CALMIT010000356.1 GCA_937864255.1 uncultured Saprospiraceae bacterium | reverse complement strand
CGCTGCGCTACTCACCGGGCGCTTTCGTGGTGGTGGTCGGCTGCTACGCCCAACTCAAACCGGAAGAAATCGCCGAAATTCCCGGCGTTGATTTGGTGCTCGGCGCCGCCGAAAAATTCAGAATCCTGGACTTCATTGACGACCTGAGCAAAGCGCCAGGCAAAGGCATGGTGCAAGCAGGCAAAGTGCAGGAAGCCCGCAATTTTTCCGAAGCCTTTTCTTTCGGCGACCGCACGCGCTCTTTTCTGAAAGTGCAGGACGGCTGCGATTACAAATGCACTTTTTGCAGTATTCCATTGGCGCGGGGCAACAGCCGCAGCGACACCGTGGAAAATGTGCTGAACAATGCCCGTAAAATCGGCGAAATGGGCGTGAAAGAAATTGTACTCACCGGCGTCAATCTCGGTGATTTTGGCAACGGCACGGAAGTGATCGAGGGCGTCAAACCTAAAAAAGAAGCGCTTTTCATAGATCTGATCCGCGAACTCGACGCGCAGGTGGAAAACGTTGAACGATTTCGCATTTCGAGCATCGAGCCAAATCTTTGTACCGACGAAGTCATCGAATTCGTGGCGCAATCGCGGCATTTTCTACCACATTTTCACATGCCACTACAATCGGGTAGCAATAAAATTTTAAGAATGATGCGCCGCCGCTATCTGCGCGAATTGTACGCGGAGCGTGTCTGGAAAATGAAATCGCTCATGCCGCACGCCTGCATCGGCGTGGACGTGATCGTCGGCTTTCCCGGCGAGTCGGAACAGGATTTTTTGGAAACTTATCATTTTTTGAATGAGTTGGACATCGCTTACCTGCACGTGTTCACTTACTCGGAGAGACCTAACACGCCCGCTTTTGAAATGCCCGAAGTAGTACCCGTGGAAGAGCGCCGCCGCCGCAACGAGATGCTGACCATCCTTTCGGAAAAAAAGCGCCTGCATTTTTACAGAAATCACCTCGGCGAAACACGCGACGTACTTTTTGAAGCCAGCAAAGAAAAAGGCAAAATGTCGGGCTTCACCGACAACTACATTCGCATAGAAATGCCGCTGGACGAAGCGATGATCAACACCATACATCCCGTTAAACTATTGGAAATCAATAAGAATGGTTTGATGGAAGCCGCATTTTCGGCAGTACTTTCCTTTTAAAAAATTCAACCTTTCGGCAGGCGGATGCTAAAAGTCGTACCATGTGTGTCCGACGATTTTACAAAAATTTTCCCTTTGTGGTATTCCTCCACGATGCGTCGGGCGAGGGAAAGTCCGAGTCCCCAGCCGCGTTTTTTGGTGGTGTAGCCGGGTTGAAAAACGGTTTTGAATTTGGAAGGATGGATGCCTTTGCCGGTGTCGCTGATGTCAATTTCGACATAATCGGCGCCTTCATGCACGACGGCGGTAATTTTGCCGCTGCCGTCCATCGCGTCAAGCGCATTGCGCAGCAGATTTTCGAGTACCCAGTGAAACAGGTGTGCATTGATCAAAATGGTAAGAGGTGCGTGTTCGATACCCGGAAACTCAAATACGACCTTGCGCGGCGCGCGGCGCGCCATGTAAGCGCGACTTTTTTCCAGTTCGTCAAAAACATTGGCGGGTTCGAGTTCGGGAGCCGAGCCTATTTTTGAAAACCGGTCGGCTACGAGTTCGAGGCGGGTCACGTCGCTGCGCAACTCATTCATCACTTCCTGGGTTTCCTCGTCGTCGGCTTTGAGCTCACGCAAATGG
>CALMIT010000355.1 GCA_937864255.1 uncultured Saprospiraceae bacterium | reverse complement strand
GAATTTTGAAGGCAACCTCGCCAAAATGCTGGACGCCGTAGCTACCGCCAAAGCGCAGGGCGCAGACATCATCTGCTTCGGCGAACTGGCGACTACCGGCTATCCGCCCCGCGATTTTCTGGATTTCAGAGATTTTATACGCTTGGCTGAAGAGACCGTGCATAAACTGGCAAAAGCTGCCGAAGGCATCGCTATCGCTGTCGGATCGCCGGGTTGGAATACCGCGCCGGAGGGGAAGGATTTGTACAATTCCGCGTACTTTCTGGCAGACGGAAAAGTGCTCCAGGTGCAGCACAAAACCCTGCTGCCCACTTACGATATTTTTGACGAGTATCGCCATTTTGAACCTGCCACCGAATTTAAAGTGGTGGAATACAAAGGCAAACGCATCGCGCTCAGCATTTGCGAAGACATCTGGGACGTGCCTTACCACCCCGACGGCATCCAACATTTCAACCCGCTTTACACCAAAATTCCGCTGGATGAAATGATGCCCCAAAAACCAGATTTCATTTTGAATCTTTCGGCTTCGCCTTTCAGCTATGCGCACGCCGAAGAGCGCATACAAGTGCTCAAAGCCAACGTAGCACGGTACGGGCTGCCCATGTTTTATGTGAATCACACGGGCGCGCAGACGGAGATAATTTTTGACGGGGGCAGCGTGGTTATGTCGCCCACCGGCGAGGTGTTTGAAGAACTGCCGTTTTTTACGGAAATGGTCAAAACTTACGACCTCGATGAAGTGACGAGAGGCGGCAGGGAGGTTTTGCAGGTCAAAGAAAAAATACCGCTCATTCACGACGCCATCATCGAAGGCTTGCGCAATTATTTTAAAAAACTGGATTTTAAAAAAGCGATACTCGGGCTTTCGGGCGGCATTGATTCGGCGGTAGTGACGGTGCTGGCGGCGCGCGCGCTGGGCGAAGACAATGTGCGGGTGCTGCTCATGCCTTCCAAATTTTCCAGCGATCATTCCGTCAACGATTCGAGGATTCTGGCTGAAAAACTCGGCGTCC
>CALMIT010000354.1 GCA_937864255.1 uncultured Saprospiraceae bacterium | reverse complement strand
ATTTCCAAATACATTTTTGGGATTGGATGGGGAGCGGTTTGACGTACCGCGGAAAGAGCATTAAAGCCGCGAATCAAAGCGTCCGGCTTTTTTAGGACGGATTTTTTCTTCGTGCCGCCTTACAAATTCATCATAAATCGCCTGCTGGGCGGACGCATCCAAAGGCAGGTTGTCATTATAAAATCCTTTTGCCTGCCGCTGACGAAATGCCTCGTAAAGACAGACGCCGCCGGCTACCGATATATTGAGACTCTGCGCCATTCCCATTTGCGGAATTACAAAACTGCCGTCGCACATGCCTAAAGTTTCGGGCGTCAGTCCCGATTTTTCATTACCAAATAAAAGAGCAGTGGGTTTGGTCAAATCCAGTTCGTAAACTGACCTGGCATCGTCGTCCAAATAAGCGCCAAGCCCCCGGGCGTACTTTTCACGCACCTTTTCAAAACAGGAATTTCTGTCTGTAAAATAGTGCACATCCACCCATCGTCGGCTGCCGGCGGAAGTGCGTTTGCCGATGCGCAGATTTGAAAATTGGAGTGCGGGATCAGACTGGAGGACATAAATTTCTGTGATACCCACCGAATCGGCTGTACGTAAAACCGCCCCGATATTGTGCAAATCGTGTACATTTTCGAGCATAACGGTCAAATCCGGCTGCCGGCGGCGGGCTACTTCCCAAAATCGGTGTTCGCGCTCGGCTTTCATATTTTTTTATTTACAACCGTTTTTATGTTGACAAACTCCCGGATACCTTCCAACCCCATCTCTCTCCCGAAACCTGATTTTTTAATTCCTCCGAAAGGCAGCCGCGGGTCGGATCGGACAAAATCATTGACGGCAATGGCGCCTGCTTCCAGTTTTTCAGCCACATGATTCGCTTTCTCCACATCATCAGACCAGATGGCAGCGCCCAGACCAAATCGGGTATTGTTGGCTACTTTCACCGCTTCTGCGACATCATTCACCACAAAAACTGTGGCTACCGGACCGAATAATTCCTGGTCAAAAGCCGGCATCCCGGGCTGAATATTGGTGAGGAGCATCGGGCGAAAAAAATTGCTGCCATACGCAGCCCTGCCGCCATCTATCAAAATCTGTGCGCCGGATTGAATGGATTTTTCAACCTGGCTTTGCAGATTTTCGAGTAAATCCGGGCGTGCCAGCGGACCTAAATTGACCGATTCGTCATTTGGGTCGCCCGCTTTTAAAGTCATATAATTATTAAAAACTTCATTCAAAAAATCATCGGCCGCCGATTTTTCTACGATAAATCTTTTGGCCGCAATACAAGTTTGTCCGGTGTTATTCATCCGCGATTGAACGGCTGCCTGTGCCGCCGCCGGAATATTTGCATCGCTCAAAACCAAAAATGCATCGCTGCCACCGAGTTCGAGTACACATTTTTTGATCTCGCTGCCGGCGATGGCGGCTACGCTGCCACCCGCTTTTTCGCTGCCGGTGAGCGCTACGCCAGCTATTTTTTCGTGGCGGAGTATTTGCTCAACCTGTTGCACGTCCGCAAAAACAATTTGGAAAACTGCCTCCATTCCGACGGCTTCGTTTATCAGTTTTTCCAGCGCCAGGCTGCATTGCGGCACATTTGGCGCGGGTTTCAGCAAGATAGTATTGCCCGCCAAAAGCGCTGGTACGCCGAAGCGCAGCGCCTGCCAAAATGGAAAATTCCAGGGCATCACGCCCAACAAAACACCCAGTGGCTGGTACAAAATCCTGCCGTCGGCATCATCCAGCGAAATCTTTTTTTCTTTTAAAAAATCAGGACCGGCGGTAGCAAAATGACTGCAAAGCCAAGCGCATTTTTTTATTTCGGCAATTGATTGGGCTATCGGTTTGCCCATTTCAAGGGTGACGAGGCGGGCTAATCGCTCCGTGTTATTTTCCAGCGCCTGTCCGATTTTTTTTATAAAACCCGCGCGGGTTTGCACCGGGAGCGCCGACCATTCGCGATAAGCGGCGACTGCCTTGTTGATAGAATTTTCAATTTGGGAAACAGTAAACGAGGAAAAATTTGCCTCCTTTACTCCGTTAAACGGGTTGATTGTCTGAAAAGTCATTTTCCTCCGGATTGGGTCGCTGCGACCTAATTTGCAGGTTGAAAATAGTAGTTTTGAAATCGAAGTATAAAAACCGCCTTATTTTCGTATTGTTCGACGAGGCCCGGCTTTTCAGCCCCGGCAGGATTTGGCGCCATGAGCGGTTCCATCGCAAATTTCATGTGTAGTCCGTTTGCCTTTTCCAATTCCATTTGCGGCTGAAATTTGGTACCATATTTTTTCAACATCCTGCCAAAATACAGCATCACATCATAGCCCAAAAGTGCTTCTTCACGAGGCGCAGTGGCATAGCGTTCAAAAAAATTCTTTTTAAAATTTCTCACTTCCAGACTGTTGTTGTCAATGTAGCCGGCGCTACTCACATGCACATTCAATTTTTCATAATAATCGTAGTCTATTTTTTGATAATCCATCCACTGCGGCATTCCCATCACCATGACGCTGTTTTCCATTTTCGCAATATCCAGCAGTCTCAAAAAATTACCGACAAAGGTCTCATCAGACCAGGTCGGAAGAATAAAAACCGTTGTTTTCAGCGGAAGAATAAAAGGTTTGATACGATCTTCGGTCAGGTTGGTCAGGTCGCTTGAAATAACCAGTTCCGTGAATTTTTTTCCTTTCGAATTACCGTCAATCGCCGCGTTGGCTTTCTGAAAGTACTCGAAGCGTGCTTTTTCGGATTCATTGTCTTTCGAAACCAAAACGACCTGCTCTGCCGGAAATTTGGCGCGTACAAATTTTGTAATAGCCTGGCAATGCGCTTCCAGCGAAGGATTCACCTGGATGTACTCCGGGTTCATTTTTGACAATCCCGACGACGCGCTGTAGGGCGAGACGTAAGTGATTTTATTTTTTTTGGCAAATTCGGCTACCTGCGCCACGTTGTCGCGCCGGTAAGGACCTATCACCAAGTCTGATCGTGAAATAGCCGGTTGGTTTTTCAAAAGGTTGTCCACGTCGCTGTCGCTGGCTTTCGAATCAAAAACGTGAACATTCAGATTTATGCCTTCGCTTTGCAATTTGTCAAAAGCAATTTTAGCGCCTCCATAAAAATTTATTGCCCAAAGTGAATTTTCGTTAATAGCCTGAGCGGTGTCAAAATTCTGACCCAAAAAGGGCAATAAAAGGCTCACGTCATATCTCGTTTTCAAAACAGTTGCAGGATTTGTAACCAGCGGAGTTTCATTGGAGGAAGGCGCGACCGGATTGTCTGTCACCGGCGTGCCGGTAGATCTGATAGGAGGAAATTCCTGCTCGGAGAGGTCTTGCCAGCGCACAGTGTCCATAGGCGCTGTGACAGATCGCACTATTTCATACCGGCCAGTTTCAGGATTGAATACTTTTTTACCGCTGATTTCTTCCAGTTCCTCTTTATCGTCGTACACTTTTTCATCCTTCGGCGCTTTTTTAAACCAGGCGCAGGAAGCGGAAATAAGCATTAAAAAAAGAAGCAAGTACAACCCGAAATTTGAAAACCTAATCATGGATTTCGTTTTTTATTTAAAATTCGGTTTTCGAAAATCATTCCCACTCAATGGTGGCGGGCGGTTTGGTGCTTATATCATACACCACCCTGTTGATACCTTTTACCGAATTAATGATTTCACTCGATACAGCAGCCAGAAAATCATAAGGCAAACGGCTCCATTCGGCGGTCATTCCATCTGTAGAATTTACGGCGCGCAGCGCAGCCGTAAGCTCGTAAGTACGCTCATCGCCCATCACACCTACCGATTGTACGGGCAGCAAAATCGTAGCTGCCTGCCATACCTTATCGTAAAGGTCGTATTTTTTTAAATGATTAATAAATATGGCGTCGGCTTCTTGCAGGAGGAGCACTTTTTCTGCCGTCACTTCGCCCAATATACGTATGCCCAAGCCCGGACCCGGGAATGGGAGGCGGTTCAGAATGTTTTCGGGAATCTGTAATTGTTTGCCCACTTTTCTCACCTCGTCTTTGAAAAGCATACGAAGCGGCTCTATGATTTTCAATTTTAGAATATCGGGAAGACCGCCCACATTGTGGTGTGATTTTATGGTAACGGAAGGGCCGTGTACAGAAATAGACTCAATCACATCCGGGTAAATTGTGCCTTGTCCAAGCCAACTGACATCTCCGAATTCGTGCGCCTCTTCTTCGAAAACTTCAATAAACAACTTGCCGATGA
>CALMIT010000353.1 GCA_937864255.1 uncultured Saprospiraceae bacterium | reverse complement strand
GTCGTGGTGGGCAGGCATGGCTCGTCCCATCAAAAAATCAACCAAAGAACCCCAAAATATCAACACCAAAAACCGCGCATCCCACCAGCCATAAAAGACGTAACTCCCGACCAAGAGCAAGATATTTTGCGCGCGAGTTTTACCCTTCAGCAGCCAGTACAAAAAGTAAACCAGCGGCAGAAATACCACAAATTCAATAGAGTTAAAGGTCATTGAACTATTCTTTGGCTCTTCGTCCCACTGTTGAATAGAATGCCTTAACCAAAGAAAGATACAGACCAAATCCCCTCCACAGGATTTTCTTAAAGGAAGCAGCGACTTTTGCCTTTTAAAATTTTAATGCGCGGCTTTTTGACAGAAACCACCCGCTTTCTTCTGAAATTCAGTTGATTATACCCTATAAGGCAAAATCTGTTTTGTAAAATTTTCAGGCTGATATTTTTGAAAATAAGATTTAAAAGGTTGGAAATTGAGTATAAATTTTTTCAAAAATCACACTCAAAAAATCAAGTCCGGCATCTCAAATCTTTTAAAACTGAAAATAAATAAAGGGCGGTTTACCAAAATTGGCGAATAAAATCATCAGTAAAATAAGCAGGTAGTAAAATACAAAACGCAGCCAACGCGGGTAACGGCGAATATCCAATTGGTGTTCGTAGTCGCGTTGTACCCATTCGAAAGTCAAAAAAGGAACTACATACAAAAACCAGGCTTTGAGCACAGGAGCGCCGGGCGCTGCCCAAGTCGGGTGTACAAACAAATTGACCATGTAGCCGATCGAAGATTGCAAATCGGGCGAGCGGAAAAAAACAGACGTCAGCGCATTTAAAATAAAAGTGAGCGCACAGACGACGACAATTAAAAAATTGGTAGAATATAGTTTTCGCAGCGCATTGCGAACGCGCATATTTTGCCTTTTCAACACATTCGGAATAAAATACAAACCATTCAGCAGTCCGTAACCCACGAAAGTCCAGTTGGCGCCGTGCCACAAGCCGATGACCACAAAAAGAACGATGATCGTGACGAAGCTCATGGCTTTACTTGTTTTGAAACGCGACGCCATCGGTTTGTACAAATAATCGCGAAACCACGAAGTCATCGAAATGTGCCAGCGCGCCCAAAAGTCAGGGATACTTCTGGAAAAGGCGGGCGTCCTGAAATTGGTCATCAACCTGAAACCAAACAGTTTTCCCGTCCCAACGGCGATATCCGAATACCCCGAAAAATCCGTGTAAAGCTGCACGATAAAAATCAAGACGCAGAGGAACAGAGTCGGGGCGCTCTGATCAGGGTAGGTCGCAAAAATCTGATCCACCTGTACGCCGATGTTGTCGGCGATGACCATTTTTTTAAAAAAGCCCCAGAGGATTTGCCGCAAGCCGTCGGTGGAAAGGTCGCGATCAAATTTTCGCTCCGTTTCAAACTGTGGCAACAGGGACGCCGCCCGTTCTATCGGCCCGGCTACCAACTGCGGAAAAAAACTGACGTAAGCGAAAAAATTGACAAAATCGCTGGTGGGTTGCAGGTGTTTTCTATAAATATCAATGGTGTAACTCAGCGTTTGAAAAGTGTAAAAACTGATACCCAAGGGCAGGATCACATTCAGCGTGTGCACATTCAGATGCACGCCCACGCTGGCAAAAGCTTCCTGAAAAGAAAGCACAAAAAAATCGTAGTATTTGAAAACGCCGAGAATGCCGAGATTAACTGCCAGACTGAGATAAAGCAAATACTTCGCCCTCGGCGTATCGTGGTGGGCAGGCAAAGCGCGCCCTATCAAAAAATCCACCAGAGAACTCAAAAACAACAGCGACAAAAACCGCACATCCCACCAGCCATAAAAAATGTAGCTCCCGATCAGCAGCAAAATATTTTGCTCCCGGGTCTTGCCTCTGAGCAGCCAGTAAAGACAGTACATCAAGGGCAGAAAAATTACAAATTCTATGGAGTTGAAAGTCATTTTCGGGTCTTTGGCTTTTAGTCTTTAGTGTCTGGTCTTTGGATAAATCAAAGATTGATACAACTCAAATGTTTCCCGCGCGGCCTTTTCCCAGCTAAATTCCAAGGCGCGGCGGTAGCCGTTTTGTTTGAGCGTTTGACACAACGCTGCGTCCGTCAGCAACATTTCCATTTTGGTTGCAATGTCGTCCGTATCGTCCGGTTTTGCGGACAGCCCGCAGTCGCCTACGATTTCAATCATGCTGCTGTTGTACCCGTAAATGACCGGCGCAGCACAGCGCATAGCTTCCAACAACGGCAGTCCAAATCCTTCATAATGAGACACATAGCAAAAACCCAGCGCCGCCGTAAACAAAGCCGAAAGGTCTTCGTCTTTCACGTATCCCAGCGCCATCACGTCGGGATGATCCAAAAATTCCGGCTTTTCTTTCCAGCCCGTTTTGCCCGCCATCACAAATTTTACAGAACTTCCGGGATATTTTTTTTTCAATTTTAAAAAAGCCGCCACTGTGCTGCGCAGATTTTTGCGCGGCTCCAAAGTAGCCAGCGAGAAAAAATAAACCTGTCCTGTCAAACCATATTTTTCGAGCACTTTGTCCACAATCCGCCGGTCATAAATGCGATTAAATCGCTCCGCGTCGGCAGCCTCGGCTATCACTTTTACCTTCGACTCCGCGACTTGTTCAGTACGGCACAAATCCGCTTTGGTTGCCTCCGAAACGGCAATAACCTGCGCGTCTTGCTTTTTCAAAAAGCGGATTCCCTTGCGGGCATTTCTGATGTTTTTTTCCAGGTGAAAACCGGGAAAAAGTATGTGCGTCATATCGTGCACCGTCACCAAAAAGCGGTGCCGCATCAGCCGGAAATATTGATAATGCTGGGGCAAAGTGATGTGGATCAGGTCGTAGCGCGTAAAAAAGACATTGGACGCCCGTAGGTTTTTTTGCTCCTGTAGCCACTTTTGCAACATCGCCTTTCTTTTTAAAAATGGCCGCACGGGACTCCACAAATAAATCCTGCGCAGCGGGTAG
>CALMIT010000352.1 GCA_937864255.1 uncultured Saprospiraceae bacterium | reverse complement strand
AATGTTTTCCATCGGGCGTGAGGTCTGCCCTGGTCTTTGCCCCCAGCGCATCCGAGCCGGAACCAGGTTCGGTAAGACAATATGCCGCTTTTAGTTCGCCGCTGATAAGTTTGGGCAGGTACTTTTCCTTTTGTTCTTCCGTACCGAAATATAAAATAGGCAACATACCAATGCCCGTATGCGCAGCGATAGCCACCGTAAAACCTACCCCCATGTAGCCCAGCCAGTCGGCAATAATGGTATTGGTATTGGTATCCAGCTCCATGCCGCCATATTGCTCAGGCATGTGCGTACCCAGCAAGCCGAGCGATCCTGCTTTTTCAAGCAGGCTGGTATTGAGTCCTTCTTCCTGTTTTTCCAACCGCTCAGCAACCGGATCAATTTCATTGACAATAAAATCTTTGACGACCGAAAGAATCATTTTCTGATCTTCGGTCATTTCTTCCGGTACAAATGTGTTTTCGAACGATGATTCTTTGATTAAGAATTCTCCGCCGTTCAGCATACCCGTTTTTATAAGTGTATCTTCCATGATGATATTTTTAAAATAGTTTTAGCGAAAATTCGCTGACAATTTACGTATTTTTAAAAATATTAAAACGGAGCGCGTATTTTATTTGCGAAAATTCGCGAAAAATTACATTTACACCACCGCTTTAAATAAAAGAACCTGAAAAGGAGTACGCAGTTCGATAAAAGAATATTATCTTCATTCGACTAAAACAACGATAACTAAAACCTCTCCGCAAACATGATAAACTGGCGCGAAGTCCCATTCGTACGGCTGCTTATACCTTTTATTGCCGGTATTCTTCTCAGTGATTATCTGGATTGGAAAATCCCGTTTGGCAACTACGTGCTAATAACCGTGGGTTGTGTTACAACGTTTTTTGCTTTCAACAGGCAAAGTTTTACTTACCGGTGGATTTTCGGCGTTGTAGGTTTTTTATGCTTGATTTTATTGGGCTATCAGATTACGTATTTTGAAAACGACCTGCATAAAAAAGAATCGTTCGTCCACTATTTGGATACGGAGGCGCAGTGGTTTGAAGGAACAATAGCGGAAATGCCGACAAGTAAAAAATGGATTAAATTTCCGCTACGGCTCAAAGGTATTACACTGCCTTCCGGTGATTATCAAGGTATAAAAGGTACGATTCTGGTACTTTTAGAACCAGGAACCGATAGTCTGGTATTAAGCTACGGAGACAAAATCGGTATTTATGGAAAACTCCAGCCCATAGCCGCTGCTTCAAATCCCCATGCTTTTAATTATGCACAATATCTGCACTATCAAAATATTCATTATCAGTGTTTTATAAAAAAAGGCGACTGGTTTTTTATAAAAAGCGGCGAGGGTAATGCAATACTTGCTTTCGCAAAAAAATTGAGTGTACGCTTTTTAAATGTTCTAAAAAAATATCTGAAAGGAGAAGATGAACTTGCTGTGGCCTCAGCTATTTTACTGGGTTACAAAGAAGACCTGAGCCGTGAAACAAAAGCTGCTTATGCTGAGACAGGCTCGATGCATGTACTCGCGGTTTCCGGCTTGCATGTAGGCATCGTCTTTTTATTATTAGACTTTTTTTTGAAAAAAATCCGTTCGCGACGGCTTCATTGGAAAATAATAAAGCTGGTTGTTTCCATTTTCGCTGTATGGGCTTTTGCACTTCTGACGGGAGCCTCCGCCTCAGTACTCCGGGCTGCCACAATGTTCAGTTTTTTATTGATCGGAAAACAACTGAAGCGCTACACAAATCCCTACAACACCCTTGCGGCTTCGGCTTTCTGGCTCTTACTCATGAATCCTTTTCTCCTATTTCAGGTTGGATTCCAGTTATCTTATCTGGCAGTTATCGGCATACTTTATTTTCAGCCAAAATTTTACAAATTATGGATCATTGACAACTATCTGGCTGACCATCTTTGGCAACTTACCTGCGTTGCGTTGGGAGCCACATTAGCTACTTTGCCTATAAGTGTGTATTATTTTCACCAGTTTCCTTTGCTATTTTGGTTGGCGGGTTTGGTAGTCGTGGATGGCGCTTTTTTGATACTTGCCTTAGGTATTTTCCTCATAATTCTGGATTTCATTTTGCCGGCTTTAAGCCCCTACGTCGGTTTTTGTCTTGAAAAAACTGTATGGCTGATAAATGAAATCGTTTACAGCATAAACAAAATACCGGGCGGTGTGATAAAAGGTATATGGCTCGACTCGTTTTCTGCCATATTGCTGTATGTCCTGTTGATTGCTTTGTCGGTGGCTATTCAATACAAAGAAAAGGCGTGGTTGAAAATCAGCTTTGTGCCGCTGTTTATTTTCTTATGCAGCAGTTTTGTATCGAAATGGCAAAATTTTACAAATAGCAGTTTTACAGTTTACGACACAAAAGGTACGCTGGTTGATTTTTTTGGGGGAGACAAAGCCTGGTCGTTTCAGTCAGTCGCATTGACCGGACAAGATATTGAATATGCGGCGGGTGCAAACAGGTGGTCAAAAGGAATCAGAGAATGTTCAGTTTTTAATATTGAAGACACGACTTCTTTGGCGGTTTCTGTTTTGTGTCGAAAAAGCGGGCTGGTTCTTTTCGCCAGTAAGTTTTTTCTGTTCGTTAACGAAACTGCCGATCTGCCGGACAACCCGGTGAAAGTTGATTTTTTAATCTTACACGACAATCCCGATATGCCTCCCGAAGTGCTTTTTGAAAAAATCAACTGCGAGTTGGTGATAATGGATAGCAGCAATAAATTTTGGAAAATGAAGAAATGGGCTGCTTATTGTGAAAGCAAAAATTTGAAATTTCATTCTACCAAACTTCACGGCGCTTTTGTTGCCAAATTCAATTAAACCGCTTGTTTTTGATTTACCACTTCATTGAGGAAAATTTCCAGATGGCGGTTGAAATCTTCGGGAAGTTCCATCATTGGCGCGTGTCCGCAATTATCCAACAGCACAAGCCGGGAGTTTTCGATTAATTCGTTGAATTTTTCACCTACAAATTGCGGCGTAATGATGTCATTTTTGCCCCACACCAAAAGCGTGGGTGCTTTAAGTTGGTAAAGTTTGTCTCCCAGATTATGGCGCACCGCTGATTTGGCGGTAGCTACGATGCGAATACCTTTATTTCGATCATTGACTATTTCATATACTTCATCCACCAATTCTTTGGTGGCTACGGAGGGGTCAAAAAATGTAGCTTCGGTTTTGTTTTTTATAAAATCATAATCACCTCTTTTGGGAAAAGAAGTACCCATCGCACTTTCAAACAAGCCCGAACTTCCGGTCAATATCACCGAAGCTATCCGATGCGGATGCGCAATGGCAAAAAGAATGGCAATATGCCCGCCCAGCGAATTGCCTAATACATGAATGCTTTTGTATCCTTTATACTCCGCAAACTTCGCCACATGATCTACCAATCCAGCTACTGAAACTTTAAAAATCGGCATTTCAAAAATTGGCAGTATCGGTACTACAACATTGTATTTAGTACCAAAATAATCTATTATACCTTTAAAATTGCTTAGTGCGCCAAATAGCCCGTGCAGCAGTAATAAATTCTCCTCCCCACCTTTTGTTTCAATAAACTTGAAACCTCCTTGCTCTTGAATTTCGTACTTCATTGATATTGATGATGTATTGGATAATCCGCAAAAATAGAAACTTTTGTTTTTTAATTGCCTCAAAAGCAGAAGGGCTTGCTTTTAGTGTATTTAAAACCTTGATTTTTTTCAGGCAATCGAAACAAAGCCTACCTTTACGACGTTTGGATTTTCGTTTTATTTAGCTAATGATCTTGAATTACAATTTCACCCCCTGTATCAAAACTGTACTTTTAAATGAGTCAAACTGCCTTTAAATCCGATGCATCTGCAATAGATGCGCTCGCCCAATCTTATTATGATTTAAAAAAAGAAATTTCTAAAATAATTGTCGGGCAAGATGATGTTGTGAAAGGTGTCATTATCTCCTTATTCAGTAACGGACACAGCCTGCTAGTAGGCGTACCAGGCTTGGCAAAAACACTCCTGGTAAGTACAATAGCCGAGGTGTTAGACCTTGAATTCAAACGCATACAGTTTACACCCGACCTGATGCCATCAGATATTACCGGCTCCGAAATATTGGATGAGTCAAGACATTTTAAATTCAACAGAGGCCCGCTATTCGCCAATATCGTTCTGGCAGATGAGATCAACCGTACTCCCCCAAAAACGCAAGCAGCACTGCTCGAGGCCATGCAGGAGCGCTCGGTCACGGTAGCCGGTGTAAAACATACGCTCCCGTCTCCATTCTTTGTATTGGCTACACAAAACCCAATAGAGCAGGAAGGCACTTATCCTCTTCCTGAAGCCCAGCTTGACCGCTTCATGTTTAATATTACGCTGGACTATCCTTCTTATCAGGAAGAAATTGACGTGGTAAAAGGAACTACCACAATAAAAAATATAGAGCTCAGACACGTCTTATCAGGCGGACAAATACTTCAATACCAGGAACTTATCAGAAAAATACCTATCGCTGATAACGTACTCGAATATGCCGTATCCCTTGCTACCAAAACAAGGCCTAATACTGAGAGAGCAACAGAGATTGTCAATAATTATATTTCCTGGGGCGCAGGACCGCGGGCTTCTCAGTATCTTGTATTGGGGGCCAAATGCCACGCAGCGATAAGAGGAAAGTATTCTCCTGATATCGAAGACGTCCAGGCTATTGCCAAATATGTACTTCGCCACCGTATCGTAAGGAACTATAAAGCGGAAGCGGAAGGAATTACTGAAGAAAAAGTGATCGAAAGTTTGTTTTAAAATTTTTCAACGAGTTAATAAAAAGAGCCGGGCAAAACGTACGTTTTGCCCGGCTCTTTTTATTAACTTATATTCTCAAGACTATAACTTTTAAAAAAATTTAACTTAGCTACTATTGATTCAATATTAATTGAATGTTAACTTTGTGTAAAGTTGTTTAAAAATAAGTTTACATAAAATTAAAATATTGATAATCATGGCAAAAGCAGTTTTTCAGGAAGAGCAAAAGTTTGCAAAGTATGAAGTGTTTGGTCTGCTTTCTTTTTTCATAATCGCCATTACCATTAAGTTGGCTTATATGTTTATCGCTCAAAACAAATTCACTTACGATAGTTTTTCATTAATCACTGCCGTGACCTTATTAGTGGGACTTATTACTGCCTTCATTTATTTTTATAAAACACGTCTTGAGACCCGAATTACTAAGAAGAGCATCAAATTCCGTTATTATCCCAACCAGGCCAAAATGAAAAAAATAAGACTGGACGAAATTGCGGATACCAAAGAAATAAATACCCCCCTTGCTTCCGAATTGAGCGGGTGGACTATTCACTTCGCGGGTGAAGAAGAGACCTATTGCCCATCTCGTCATAAAGGTGTTTTATTAAAATTGAAAGATGGCAGGCATGTATTCCTCGGTTCAAAAAATCCAAATCAAATGGCAAATGTGATCAGGCGACAAAAAGCAGAGATTAGCAGAACTGATATTTAATCCAAAAATATTTGTAGAGAGATTTTCATAATGAATAAAAAGGAGGGGCGGTTTTTTAACCGCCCCTCCTTTTTATTCATTATACTAATCCGTGATCTGCGAAGCTGTAATAGGAGTTGCCGGCTATAATCAAGTGATCTATGATACCTATTTCCAAAGTTTCGCCCGCTGCTTTCAACCTTTTTGTAATATCAATATCTGATTGACTGGGGCGCAGCGTGCCGGAAGGATGGTTATGACAAAGTATGATAGAAACAGCATTGCCTTCGATAGCTTTTTTGAAAATAATCTTGGCATCTACTACTGTACCTACTACCCCGCCGCGACTAATCAGCTCTTTCCCAAGCACCTTATTAGCCCGGTTTAAAAGCAAAATCCAAAACTCCTCGTAAGATAAATCACTTAACAAAGGTCCTATCAAATCAAAAACGTCCTTGCTTACTTTTATTTGAGGTTTTTCCCGGATGTCCGACAGTTGCCGTCTGCGACCCAGTTCAAGTGCGGCGATAATACTAATGGCTTTCGCCTCTCCCACTCCTCGAAATTTTTTCAACTCTGCGAGTGTTCGTTTGCCAAGTTCGTTTAAGTCCGAATTGACAGATTTCAAAATCCGCTGGGCAAGAGCAACGGCTGTTTCATGTCGTGAACCCGAGCCTAAAAGAATCGCCAGGAGTTCTGCATCTGAGAGGTTATGCCGGCCTTTTAAAATCATTTTTTCCCGGGGGCGATCTTCCTCAGCCCAGGATTTGATATTCAGCGGGTTTTCAATGTAAGTTTTCATTTTTATCGTTTTAATTTCATTAAAATTTGCACTAAAATAAAAGAAAAAGCCGCAATTGATATGCTCAACTGCGGCTTTTTACTTTTCAAAAAAGGAGATTGTTTATCCTTTTATCATTTCATAAAGTTTACCAACGTCAGGTACAACTGCAAATTCTACACGACGATTTTGCTGACGCTCGTCGGCAGTTTTTGCCTCGGCATTTACCGGATCGAAGTCAGCACGGCCGGCAGCTACAAGACGACCTGGTTCTACGCCCTGTTTTACGAGGTAACGAACAACGGCGGTAGCTCTTCCTACACTCAATTCCCAATTACTCGGGAAGCGGTCGGTAGCGATAGGTTTGGAATCTGTGTGTCCTTCTGCCATTACTTGCAATCCGGCATTTTTCTTCAACAGATCAGCAAAGGAGTCGAGAATTTTCTTTCCGGTGGCGCTCAGGTTTGTAGAGCCGCTTCTGAAAAGAATTTTTTCTTCCATGGAAACATAGAACATGTCTCCATCCTGGCGAACAGTAAGCCCGGGAGTGTCAAAATCAGCGAATGCGTTGTCAATTTCACCTTTCACACGTTTGATCTCGGCGTCTTTCTGATTCACCATTTCTTTGACTTTGGCTACTTCGTCCATAGTCATTTTCAGGTCTTTTTTTACCTGATCCATGTCGCCCATCAGTTTGTCCTTGTCAGCTTTTAGCTGTGCATTTTCATCCTGAAGCGTTTTTACGATACCCTGGGTTTCTGCGAGGGCTTGATCTGTGGCAGTTTTTGCAGCTAATAACTCATTGTATTTTTTTGAAGATACACATGAAGAAAGCAAACCGACCGCCACTAAACAAAAAGCAAACAATTTCAAAGTTGGCTTCATAAGTCGTTTTTTTAAATTAAAAGAAAATCGTTTCCTCAATCGGCTGCCAAAATAGGAAATTACTTTCAAAGACAACAATCTTATAAAGGTTTTGACATTCTGTTTGTAAAAATTTGTAATTCTGGGTACTTGAATGCTTCACAGAGAATCATCCAACTCTTCTTCGACAGAACTGTAAAGCGAGGCCACAGGCTGTTGAAGTCGAAGAAAATTACACCACGAACAGTCTTTTGCGCCGCAGCCTTCATAGAATTCCTGGTTCATTATTTTTTCATAATTTTCTCTAAGCATGGTCTTCAAAAGGCGCGTATCGCTCTCCGTTATTTCTATTATCCGACTCACAAACTCGCCTTTGTTATTTGGCTCCAGCCAGATTATTTCGGCGGTTGGCGCGCTGTAAGGCGTGTTTTTATAATTTTCAAAAAGCAGTTTGTAAAAAACCAACTGGCGCCAATAACTGCCCCCCTGAGGGTTGCGGGAGGTAGGCGTACGCAGTTTTTCTTCCTTTACTTTGCCTGTTTTGTAATCAACGATATGCGCCCGCCCTTGCTCGTGCAATTCCACTTTATCAATCACGCCGGTCAGCGGCACGCCGTCTATTTCCAGATTGCTGATTTTATATTCGAGTTTTACTTTTTTATGCCAATGCTTATTGTTGGTTTCATAAAACGCATCGAGGTAAGCCGTGCCGCTTTGGAAGCGGTATTCAAATCCTTTCTTCGAAAACCACGCCGCCAGTCGTTCCATTTCTTTTTGAAAAAAAGCAAGAAACTCCGTTTTAGACGGAAAGCGTTTTTGTTTGTCCGAAAGCATTTTTTCAAAAAGTCCCTGCAAAGCGCCGTGCATCGCGGAGCCAAAAAGCGCAGCTTCGCTCGGCGCTTTCGGCACTTTTAAAATGTACTCAAAATAAAAACCAAGCGGACAGTCCAGATATGTATTGAGTGCAGAAATGCTCATCGTAAAATCTTCAAGCAAGGCCGCAACAGCCGCCCGATCCGGCGATGAAATAACCGGCTTTTCATTACTTTGAAGCAAGGTGGTCTGAAGCCGGGTCACCTGATCAGAAGAGGCCGCCCTTTGCTCGACAACAAGTCCTGCATTTTGCAGCAGTTCGTTAATAAAAATATTATTTTGTAACTCTTTTCCGTCATCCGATTGCCGCGCGTACGAAATCTGCAACTGTTCTTTCGCGCGCGTCATCGCCACATAAAAAAGCCGCCGGCGCGCCTCCGTATAATCGGCTTCGCCGGTGTAAGTAAGCGTATCGGGAAGTTTGAATGTATATTGATTTTTTCGCGATTGCGCTTCCCACACATCCTGCACACAATCCATCAAAAACACTTTTTGAAACTCCAGACCTTTTGAGCCGTGGGCGGTAAGCAACTGGACGCCGGCGCCGGCATTGGTCACCTGCACTAATTCGAGCGGTATCCGGTTTTGATCCATATTGTTCAAAATATCAACCAGGCGGGCGCTATCCAGGCGCGGATCTTTAAAAGTTTCTTCTTTTACAAACTCCATAAACGTGTGAAGCGGGGCTATCCACTGCGCTTTTTCGGGTTGGCCGGCTGCCCATTTGAGCAGTCCCGTGAGGTTAAAGATTTGCTCAATCAGGTGCGGTGCAGACAAATTTGCCACCGCAGCTATCAATTCATTGAACACCTTTCCGCTGCGCAGCAGATTTTCTTTTTTGGACAATTTTTGTTTTTTTAAAAAACTTTCGTCCGTTATCAATTCGCGCCAAAAATCAATTTTTCGCTCCTGGTTTTTGACCAGGTAAAAGGCGATTTTTGAAATATCGGCCGGATCGTTATCCAAAAAATGAAAATGTAAAATCCTGAAAAGCAGATGTTCGCCCGAAAAAGGGCGGCTATTTTCCAAAAGCAGGTACTCTAATATCTGTCGCACCTGCAGGATAAACGGCAAATCCAACACATTCACTTTTTTGCGGGTGGCGTAAGGAATATTCTTTTTTTCAAGCAATTGGATGAGTCCGCGCGACTGCTTGTGTTCGGCATATATCACGGCAACTTCTTCCAGAGGAAATCCTTCCGCATACAATGCTTCGATCTGCCCGGCAATATCAGCCAATTCATGCAGCCTGTACGGGTATTCTATAATGTGTGGCAAAGTTTTTTGAGCGGCAAAAAGTTGGTTGCGCGCCACCAGCATTTTATCAATCCCGGCTTGTTCCAAATGCCTGATTATTCGAATGTCATTTTGCTCAATGAGCCGGCGGGAGCTATCCAAAATCGCTTGGGTACTTCGGTAGTTTTCTTTTAAAATGACGAGCTTCAGACTTTTTTCAAATTGAAAAAAATAGTCGGTCAGATTTTTCAGCCGCGCGCCCTGAAACTCATAAATACTCTGATCATCGTCGCCCACGATAAAAATATTCGGACTATCCCAGTAAACAATTAATTTTTGAATGATTTCATTTTGCGCGCCATTGGTGTCCTGAAATTCGTCCACCAAAAAATACAGGTATTGCTCCTGATAATTGCGCAGCAGATTTTCATTGTTTTCAAAAGCGCGCAACACCCAAAGAATCATATCGTCGTAATCATAGCGCGCTTTTTCACGCATGAGCCTGACGTATGCCGGAAACAACTCCGCAGCAGCGCGAAGCCGCTCCATTTTTTCTTTTTCATCCGCGAGCCGGCTCTGTTTCAAATCGCCTTTTTGATTTTTTCCGCTTTTTTTCTGGTAAATATATTCGGCGCGCGCCGGCAGATCGGCAAGGTATTGATCAATTTGCCGCCGCACCATTTCCACGCTCCAGTCTTCACTTTTCATTTTGGCAAAAAGATCAGCCAAATGTGGGAGATAAAAATATGGATCAAAACCTCTGCCCTGTTTTAGCGGATGGTCAAAAGCCAGAGAATCCAGCAAGTTTTGCAATAATTCTACTCTTTCCAGTTCGGTGAGCGGCTCAAGGCTTTGCCTGCCGAAATACTCGAGATTTTCCCGGATGATTTTATTACAAAATGAATGAAAAGTATGAATATGCACCCTGTGTGCTTCCGGCCCGATAAATTCGAGTAACCGCCGGCGCATGGCGCTCACGCCGGCCTCCGTAAAAGTGAGACATAAAATATTGAAGGGCTGCGCATCCGTATCCATCAATATTTTCCCGATGCGCGCTGCCAAAATATGCGTCTTGCCCGTGCCCGGCCCGGCAATGACCAAAACCGGCCCTTCGATATGCCCGACAGCCTCCGCCTGTGCGGGATTCAATTGCTCCAGTGCGGTGAAAAATGCAGCATTATAATGGTGAATAGATTCAGGCATTTGGCTCTGTCGTTTCAGACGGGGAAGATACGAATTTTGATTATGCCGGAAATAAAGCGACCGACGGTAAGTCAGACTGGCAGCCTCAAAATGATTTCCGTTTTTTAAACTATTTTTTAAAAATTTGGCCGTGATTGGAAAAATGCCAATTTTTAAGTGATTTTTTAAAATTCAAAAAAACCTCTGCGTGATGAAAAAGCTGATTTATGTGTCATTGCTGTTTTTTACAAGCATTGAAGTTTTCGGACAGCAATTATTTTTTGAAGCCTATTCGGCTTACAACCTGACGGCATACGACAACGAATTGTATCCCGACTCGAAAGGATATTTTCCGCTTGGATTTAAAATAGCCGGCGGACATCAATACGTGCAGGCAGGTATTGACTATCGCCAGCACCTCACCGATCCTGAGTTTGAAATCACTTCCAATCCGCTCCTTTACAGGCGGCATACTTTTAAAGAAACCTACTACGGCGCTTTCATACGCGGCAATGTGTCGAGCCTTCCGGCATACCGCTTCGGGCTGATTATGAGTGCCGGCATGGGCTACTACAAACCGACTTTGAATGTATTTGACGCAAAAGACGCCACCGATCCGATAGAAACTTTGGAGTATGACAAAAAGCTCGGATACAACTTTTACATCGGCGTGTCGGCGCCCATTTATGCGCAGTTGCATTGGGAAATCGGGTATCAGTATAACCTGATAGACCGGCAGGGACTGCCTGAAAAAAACCTTCCGGGCTACGCTGCCAATTATCACATGATACACGTCGGCTTGAGCGGCAATTTTGTTTTTGGAAATACCGAAAAACGTTGTAGGCAGGTGATATCCAGCCGGCGGCGCAGGTAGTTTTACTCGTTTATTTTCTCAATTATACTTTCCAAAGGCAGGTCTTTCATACATTTAAAATGCCCGCGCGGACATTTTTCATAGCCTATTTTTGAGCAGGGCCGGCAGGATAATTCCTTGTTTTCAAAAATGAATGATCTTTCTTCCGCCTCCGGTAAATATGGATACATACCAAATTCAGGTACCGTATTCCCCCAAATCGAAATAATTTTTTTTCGAAATGCAGCGGCTATGTGCATCATGCCGGTATCGGGGCTGATTACTTTTTCCGCTTTTTTGATCAAGAAAGCGGATTCGTGCAGGCTTAATTTTCCGCAGGTATTGATTGCGCTTCCCGCCGCCGCTTTTGTGATAAATTCACCTTCCGCTTCCTCCTGTTTTCCGCCTATCAAAATCACAGGCCGGGTACTTGACGCACATATTTTTATTATCATTTCCTGCGTCGGGCGTTTGGTCTGGTGCGCCGCGCCGATGGCGAAAACGACAAAAGGTTTTTCAAAATCTATCCCCGGAACTTTGGATTGAATACTTTTTTGCAGCTCATCAGGCGAGGCTGGTAAAAAATAATCAAGCCCTTCGCCGTCATTTTTCACACCCAGCCGGCTGACCGCTTGCAGGTACCGCTCCACGATATGCACATCCGGCAGCCTGTTGATTTTCAAATTGACCAGCAGCCATTTTTCTACATTGAGTTTATTAAATGAAAAAGAGGGGCAGGAAAGCGCACGCTTGATTTTCCAACTTCTCAAATTATGATGCAAGTCAATGACGCCGTCGTAATTTTCCTTTTTGAGCGCGGGAATTACTTCCCGGATTTTTTTTTCAAAAAAGAAAATTTTATCCACATACGGATTCGGATGAAGCAGGGTTTGAAAACTCTTTTTGGTAAGAAAATGCACCTCGGCGCCAGTTTGCTTTTTGAGGCAGCGCACTACGGGCGTAGTAAGCACAATGTCGCCGATGGAAGAAAATCTGATGATGAGGTACTTTTTAGCCATCCGGGTCTGGATTGAATGCTGCGAATATCGCCCAAATCTCGGCATATCGCTCTCCCGGCTCCAAAGTATGTCTTTTTATTTTGACAATCTTATTACAGTCGGCGTTGCCGGGACTGCTTTTAAGGTATCTATTTTTGAGGTTCTTTTTTATAAAAAATCAGGTTTCATGCGGTTTTGGACGCTTTTGATTCTTTTAAATTTTTTCGCCCTTCAGGTTTGTACGCAGCCACTCGCACCTGCCGATTCCGTGACTTGGGAATTGCTTTTAAAAGACGTCGTCGTAACCGCTCAATATGCGCCTACCGACAGCAAAAACGCTGTTCATCCGATACGCACCATCCGCCAGGAAACCATACAACAGCGCGGCGCCAACAATCTGGAAGAATTGCTGAACCAGGAGTTGAATGTGCGCATTCAGCAGGATTTGATTTTGGGAAGCGCGCTGAGCTTGCAGGGCGTGAGTGGGCAGAATGTAAAAATCATGATAGACGGCGTCCCCGTGATAGGACGTATGGGCGATAATGTGGATCTTTCACAAATCAATCTCCATCAAATAGAGCGGGTAGAGTTGGTAGAAGGACCTTTATCCGTGCAATATGGCACCAATGCGCTGGGCGGCGTCATCAACCTGATTAGCAAAAAATCACAACTTAAAAAATTCGAAACAGGCGCCACGCTCCAGGCAGAAAGTGCAGGCTGGAAAAACTGGGCTGCAAATCTCGGAGCAAGGCTTCATCCTAAAATATTGTGGCAAATCAGCGGCGGGCAAAATAATTTCGAAGGACTAAGCGCCGACAGCACCCGCGCGATGTTGTGGAATCCAAAAGCGCAAAAATTTACCGAAACCTCTCTGAGATTCAATTGGGCGCAAGATCACAGCCTGAGATATACACTCAACTGGTTTGAAGAACAGGTGGATGATGTCGGGGAAGTGCGGCGACCGCAGTTCAAACCTTACGCTTTCGACGACTTTTACAACACCCGGCGGTGGAGTCAGTCTTTGCAGCACGAAGGTATTTGCGGCAAGCAATGGTACGTGCAGTCCAGCCTCGGATATAATTTTTTCGAAAGAACCAAAACGTCCCGGCGGCTGGATTTCGAAACCAATGAAAATCAACTGATAAACGGGCAACAAGACACTGTGGCTTACTCCGCGCTGACAGCAAGGTCTGTTTTTGCAAGTCGTTTTTTGGAAAGCAGGTTTAATTTTCAGGCAGGAATTGATTTCAATCATGAAACTGCCCGGGGCACACGCATCGGCGAAAGTGCGGGAAGAAATTTTGTAGAAATGGGCGATTATGCTCTTTTTGGCAGCCTGCAATTTGAGCCGGACAAAAAACTTATCCTGCAAACCGGCCTCCGCATTTCACGAAATACGCGCTACGCTTCCCCCCTCGTTCCTTCATTTAATTTAAAATGGAAACCCGCCGAAGCATTTACCATCCGAGCCTCTTACGCCCGTGGTTTCCGCAGCCCCTCGCTCAAGGAATTGTATTTTTATTTTGTAGATGTCAATCACTTCATTGTCGGCAACTCTGCCTTAAAATCTGAAAACGCCAATAATTTTCAGACTTCGGTCACCTTCGAAAAAACATTCGGACAACAATCGTTCGATATTTGCCTGAGCGGTTTTTACAATGATATTTTTGACAAAATAGATTTATACACTTTTGGCGAAGACAATGGCAAACTTCAATACGCCTATTTCAATCGCGACCATTTCAAAACGACCGGGCTGAATTTGCGGGCGGGTTATACATTTAAAAACTGGAATCTGAAACTTGGGCTGGCGCCCACGGGCAGATACAATTTCCTTTCGGAAAGCCAAACCACCGTGCGCCCTTTCACTTTTTCTACCGAATCAAACGGCGAAATTTCCTGGTCTTGGCCAGCTAAAAATCTTTCAGTCAATTGTTTTGTACGGCACAATGACCGGCTGCTCCGGTTTTATCTTGACACGGCAGACGACGGTTCGGAGCAAGTTGCAGAGCGCCTGGAAGAAGGTTTCACGATCGCCGACGCCAGCATTTCAAAGTTTTTTTGGAAAAAAAGAATACAGCTGGTTGGCGGTGTGAAAAACCTGTTTGATGTGCGCAACATCGGCGCGAGCGGCAACGATGCCGCTGTGGGGCCGCACGGAGGCGGTAGCGGTGAAATGCCCGTGAGCATTGGCAGAAGCTATTTTTTGCGGCTTGGCTGGAAATTCGGTTTTGGCGATTAAAAAAAGCGGCTGTTTTTTCGAAGCAGGTAATATGTTTTTTCTTCCGCTCCAAAATTTTTAAAAAAAGCGGCAATGGAAGGGATAGAAGAACCTTCAAAATCAAAAACCATAGAACTACCTGCATTTTGCCGAATCACGCTGTCGAGTAAAAAGTGCATGGCTCCCGACTCGCGTCCCAACTCGGTAGTCGCTCCGAATAGATTGATAATTCTATTTTGAAAAAAGAGGAAAAAAGTAGCTGCACAAATACCATTAAGATTTCCGACTGTCACGATTTGTCCCATTCCTTTTGAAATAGCAATCTCCATTATATTTTTCATCGTTTGGAGGTGATGAGGTCCTAGCACCGTTATTTTTTCGCTCAGCAATTCTTCACCAAAATTACTTAGTCGGACAGGAGTAATCGGCGACAAGGGTCGAATATCAAAACGTTCAGCTTTCAGTAAATTCCGTCTCAGCCTCCGCGAATAATTTTTGAAAATTTGTTCATACGACCGGTCCAGCGGCAAAATGCAGTTAGTCCGCGGAATGATTTCTATTCCTTTTATGACGGGAAGCGGAGACGAGTTTTCGTGCAGGTGCAGGTTTATGCGTTTAAATTTTTTTTGTAAAAAAACGATAGCCGCAATCAAATCCTGTTGCTCGGGCGGGGTTTGCGAAAAAAGTCCTAATTGCTGGCAAAAAAACGGCTGATGTACCTGCCGGTAAAAAACAAATTTTTGATTCCAGGGAATCGGAAAAACCTTCTCATAATCGCCCCAAACGAGCGCGTCCCACTTTTTTTCGGTAACGATATCAAGATACCAGGAAAGTGCGTAAGCAAGCGGGTAATCAGACCGACAGATACAGGCGTCCCACTTTTCAAAATTTATATCCTGGCGTGAGTAGTATGCAAATGCCACATCGCTTGTTTTACTAATTAAGCTTTTGCGGCGCTATCAAAGCAAATTCGGGAATACGCACCCTGAATTTTCCTTTATCGCCGAGCCGTTGCATCATGTAAGCGCCACGCATTTTTCCAATATCGGACAACAAATGGCACCACGAAATATACTGGTGTTTTTCTCCAGGTTTAATCACGGGCTGCTCGCCGATTACGCCTTCGCCTTCCACTTCTTTTACGATGCCGTTTGAGTCGGTTATTTGCCAAAAACGGCGCAGGAGTTGGACGGTTTCTTCCGTCTGATTTTCGATGGTGATGCGGTAAGAAAAAATATATTTGTTCTCCATCGGGCGTGAATATTCCGGCTGATAAAAAGTCTCTACGCTAATTCTGATGCCGTTTGTGATCTGAGTGGTCATTTTTATCTCTTTGGTGGTTTTTCAAAAAACGCGCTACCACAGTTTCTGCTTCCCGCAAAGTCCGGTCAAGTTCATCATTAACCAGCACATAATCAAATTTGTTTTCGTAAGCCAGTTCTCTTGTGGCTTTGGCTATTCTTTTTGCAAGATTTTCGGGGGTTTCCGTCTTACGGTTTTTTAACCTTTCGAATAAAATTTCTTTGGAGGGAGGTTTTACAAAGACTGCGAAAGCCAAGGTTCCATACACCTTTTTTAAAGATACTGCACCTTCCACGTCAATATCAAAAATTACATTTTTTCCCGATTCAAGCAATCTGTCCACTTCATTCTTGAGCGTACCGTAAAACTGGTTTTCATACACTTCTTCCCATTCCAGAAATGCGCCTGCGTCCACCAGTTTTTTAAATGCTTCGGCATCCATGAAGTAATAATCTTTGCCTTCTTCTTCGTGCGGGCGGCGCTGACGGCTGGTAGCTGATACAGAAAATGACAAATCGTCAATCGTATTCAGTAAATGCTTCACGATGGTCGTCTTGCCGGCTCCCGAGGGAGCGGTGAAAATAACCAACCTGCCCGTGTGTTCTGTTTCCTTCATTGTCATCAAACAATATTTGCCACCTGCTCCTTTATTTTCTCCAGTTCGTCTTTCATCTGAACGACCAGTTTTTGTATGTCAGAAGAATAGGCCTTTGCACCCAATGTATTGATCTCACGCCCCATTTCCTGACTGATAAAACTCAATTTCCTACCCTTTTGCGTCTCTTTTGAACTCAACTCTTCCAAAAAAAACAGGCAGTGCTGTTCGAGCCGTACTTTTTCTTCGGTGACGTCCATTTTTTCAAGATAGAAAAGTACTTCCTGTTCAAAACGGTTTTCGTCCACATTTTCTCTGCCGAGAAATTCTTCCAGGTTTTGCCAAAGTCGCTGACGCATTTTTCCGATGCGCTCCTCTTCAAAAGAAGGCAATTCGCTGAGGGCGCGCAAAATTTCCTTCGTCCGGCTCTTCAAATCTTCGGCCATAGCAGCGCCCTCGCTGGCTCTGAACTGATTAAAATTATTCATCGCCTCTTCCAAGCCGGCCAAAACAGTCTCCCATTCTTCCTCGCTCACCTCGCCGTCGGGCGGCGCCACTACGTTGGGCAGACGAATGATTGCCTGCATCATATCGCCCTGGGGCATATTCAGTTCGGTGGCAATTTTTGACAATTTTGAATAATAAAGTTTGAAAAGCGGGATATTCAAAGACAACCCGTCATCGCCTTCCAACGAATCGAGTTCAATGGTGAGGTCAATTTTTCCTCTCTCCAGTCGCTCGGTAATGAGTCGCCGAAGTTCGGTTTCTTTATCCCTGTAACTTTGGGGCGTTTTTAGCCGCACATCCAAAAATTTACTATTCAGGGAGCGCACTTCGATATTGATGGTTTTATGGCCGTAGGTGGTATTCGCACGCCCGTAACCTGTCATGGATAGCAGCATAGTTTGAATTTTGAGTGGCAAATATAACCAAAGCTAATTATTGGAGAATAAAACCTTGACACAGGGATATTTAACAGACCTGATAAAATGAACAAAGGGCATCAGACAAAGGAAGGAGGAATGTATTGGAGTTGTCTGGTGCCCTAAGAATGAAGATGGAGTTGTACAAAAGTAAGTAAAAATTAGTCGTCTGTGGAAATAGGTTCTGTAATTTTTTCCTTCAGACGTCCCGATTTCTTGAAAACCAGGTTTACAAGTTCGCTCTGTGTTTCAAAACTCAGGTGGTACATTGGCTTCTTTTGGGGCTTTTCTACGAGCATTATTGCAGATACCGAACGTATGTTCGGATATTCTTTTTTCCACTTTTTCAATACTTTTTCGGGTAGCTCGTTGGCGCCTATTTGTTTGGATGTCGAAACCCACTCTCCCGCTCGCAAATAAACCGCTTCCGCATAAAAATTGTCGTTGGTAAAAAAAGCAACTTTACACTTTTGCTCGATAACTTCCCACTCCAGCACTTCCGAGCCGGCATATTGTTTATTAAAATTTGAAAGCACAGTTTCGGGAACGGACTGCGCAGGCAGAGACAAATTTTGATAGATGAAAAAAATCAGAATTATGATTACTGTTTTGATTTTGAGCATAAGGCGATCAGGTTTCTGGCAAATATAATCGGAAGCCCGGTTAAAACTGAAAAATCCGACGGAAACCCTCTTATAAAAAAAGAGGAATGTGCGGGCACATTCCTCTTTATGTTTTGATCATTCAAGATCTTTCGGGAAGTTTTTCCCTTTTCCGGTGTCGTTCTCTTTTTTTGACTCCACATACAAAAGTATTTCTTCGTATGCCGGAATTTTTTCAGTAGAAAAATCAGTAAGTTTTAACCCTTTGGGTCTGCTTAAACGGCTCATGTCAAAGAAAAAATTTGGGTGGTATAAAATTAGGTGTGTAGTTCCGTTTTTATTTAATCCTCATTGTCGTCGTACGAGTCATCTTCGTCGGCTGCAATGTTGTCCATATCTACATCATCGTCATTTGTATCCATGTCATCGTCAAACTCTTCGTCGAAACTCGGACCTGAAGTAGTATCAAAATCAAAATCTTCGTCCTCATCTATCGGCTTGATAGGCGGAGGCTTGGTACCAGACCTTTTGATGACTTTGGTAATAATTTTTTTCTCGGGCTTGGCCTGAGTTTCTTCTTTTTTCACTGCCGGCGGCGGAATTACCACTTTGGCTGGTTTTGGCTCCGTTTGAATTTTTTCGATTTCTTTGGCCTCCAGGCTCTTTGTGGCGTGAGGTACAACCAAAAGGCGTTTTTTATCAATCAACTTGCCCGTAACAGAGCAAATACCATAAGTTTTATTTTTAACTCTAACCAATGCAGCTTCGAGCGCATCTATGAACTGCCGCTGGCGGGTAGCCATATTGCTCAGCATTTCGATGTCAGTATGCAAACTGCTATCATCAAACCAGTCTCCGCTTTGATTATCATTGGAGCTTTCCGTCAAATCCTGGATTTGTTCTTCCAGATAATCAAGTTCGCTCTTTGCTTTTTCGAGCTTGCCCTCAATCAAGACCTTAAATTCCTGAAGGTCTGCATCGCTGTATCTTACTGTTGTTGTTTCTTCAGACATGCTGTGAATTTGGATTTGTTTCGGGTGGCAAATTTAGAATGGATTTTTATAAAAAGGCACAAAATTTTGAAAGGAAAATTTATTTTCAAATTAGATTCTTGAAAAAGAACCTCGTCTGATACAAAATTTTTAAAAAGTAGAAATTGA
>CALMIT010000351.1 GCA_937864255.1 uncultured Saprospiraceae bacterium | reverse complement strand
CGCCGATCCAGAGTTTGATGTCCGGGTTGATTGGATTTTTTATCAAAACAGGAATGTCAACGCCCTTTAGCGCATCGGCGATTTCCTGCACCGAAAATGGATTCACAGTGGTGCGCGCACCGATCCAAAGCACATCAATTTCATGCTTGAGCGCTTCGTAAACGTGCTGGGCGTTTGCCACCTCGATAGTCACTTTCAAACCAGTCTCGGCTTTCACGCGCTGAAGCCAGGGAAGTCCTTTTTGACCAATGCCTTCGAAGGTATACGGGCGGGTACGGGGCTTCCAGATGCCGGCTCTGAAAAGATGGACTTTTTGCTTTGCCAGCGCGCGCGCGGTTTCCATGACCTGCTCCTCCGTTTCTGCGCTGCAAGGACCTGCGATGATCAGATGCCCGGGCATCGGAGACAGTATCGGTTTAAATTCCATTGACAATTTTTTCAATTTCTTTTTCAAAAATAATCAAGCACCTGAAAAGTTTTTAATTTTCAAAAAAAATTGAAAGAAACCGGAATTTGCGATGGAAAATCTCTGGCAGGTTGTGTTGAAAAATTTATTGCTCGGCGCCGAACGGGTAGCGCCGGAAAGTGAATTACAAAACTGGCTGAGGCAACACAAAATCGAAGATGAAATACCCGAAAAAGAAATACTCAACGCGGCGAGCTTGCTGTCTCTGCTGCTAAAAACCAAAACCTACCGGACAACTATTTCCACACCGGAGCCGCTGAATCTGCCGGACATGGAAAAAGAAAATCCCGCGCTGATATTTTTCTTCGACGCCATGCTCAGAGGTACTTACACAAAAGCATTGCCCGAATTATTACGGCTTTTAAAAAGCAAAAGTCAAAATGTGCCACGGGCGGTGCTGCCCGAATTGCTGGAAATGGCGCTGCAAAATGATTTTTGGAGAAACCTGGTTCTACCCGTCGCCGGCGCCACGGGAAAATGGCTGGCAGCGCAACATCCCGACTGGCAAGCGTTGTTTTCAAAAGATAATGATTTTGAATGGGCGCAAGCTGCTCACAATCAACGACTTGCAGTTTTAAAAAATCTTCGGAACACAGCACCGGAAACGGCCTTGCAACTCATTCAAAGCACCTGGCAGCAAGACGCCTGGCAGGAAAGAGCGCATTTTTTGAAAGAATTAAAAGCCGGGATTTCAAAATCCGACGAATCTTTTTTGGAAAAATGTCTGGACGACCGCCGCAAAGAAATCCGGCAATTGGCGGCCGACTTATTGGCAGACATCCCGGAATCTGCGCTGACCGGACGGTATCTGGAAAGACTTGCGCAGTGGATAAAATGGGAGAACGGAACATTCGGGCTGCAAGCCCCCGAAAAACCGGATGCCGAAATGGAGCGCGACGGCATTTTTCTCAGCGCGGATTACGCAAAGGCGGGTTTAAAAACAGGATTGATTTTTCAGGTTATCGAAAAAATTCCGGCAGAAAAGTTGGAACTGGTTTTTAAAAAATCAGCTGACGAAATTTTTACAGCCTTCATGCAAGAAAAAAATATTGAAATGCCGCTGCTCGCGCTCATTCGCTCAGCCTTGCGCCATCCATCCGAAAAGTGGCAGGCGCTTTTACTAAATTATTGGCTTCAAAATGAAGAACAGCGATGTTGGCAAAACCTTCCGATGAAAGATTTTTCGGAAAGTATTTTTTTAAAAAATTTAAACTCAGCCATACTCCGGCAAATCCGGGACAATAAAGACCTGCTTGACGAGAATTCGGCTTTGTGTTTTTTGATCAGACATTCTAATGAGCGGCTTGATGAGCAAGTTTCTGCGATTTTAATCAGCAACTTTAAAAGCTGGCTGGAAATGCCGCAGCCATTTACCTGGCAAGCCTGGCACTACCGCGAACTGCTGGAAAATCTTGCTTATCGCGTTCCGGCGGATTTGCCGGAAGAGTTAACTGAAAAATGGAATTTCGGAACGCCCAACGCGCAATTTTGGGAGGCGGACGTGGCGAGATTTGTTTCTATTTTAAAATTCAGGAAAGATATGCGGGCAGCGGTAGAAAATTTCACAATCTGATCAGGACAGCGGGAGGTTCCACTCACGCCGAAATTCCGCCAATTTTGAGTCAATCCAAAATTGTACTTCCCGAAGTAATTTTTCGCCGTCTTCGCCGTACAAAGCCGGCCCAAAAGCAATTTTCACCTCAGTAACAGGCTTGCCGAAACAGCGAAAAAAATGGGGAATAAAAGTATCGTCGCCAATCCAGGCATCCGCCGGGTTCTTGTACTCAATCGCCATAGGCACGATACCGAACCCTCCGCGCGACGCCATCTGAAATGCTCCCCGTCTGAATTCAACGGTTTTGGGCAAATCTGTCGTCGTGCCTTCGGGATAAACCAAAACAGAATGACCCGTTTTTATAAACTCCGTCAGTCCATCCAGCGCGTTTTTCCTGCTCTGTTTATTTTCTCTTTTTACAAACAAAACGCCCGTAGCCTTCACCGCAAAACCAATCAGCGGCCAACTTTGTACTTCTGCTTTTGCGACAGGGAATGCTTTTATAAATTTTAGCGCGACAACGGGATCAAAATACGACCTGTGATTGCCGATAAATACAAAAGCGCCTTGAGGGAGTTGCCCCGCCAGTGTGATTTTCACGCCCAGCAATTTTAAAACCAGCCGGGCAGCGCGAAGCCGGGTCTGTAAAGCGCGATCAGCGCTGTACCCTTTGAGCCATTGTGCAATGATCAGGGGAATCAAAAACCAGGCAGTAACAAAAACGATCGAAACTAATCTGAATGTTGCTCTCAGAAAATTCATCGGCGCGGATTCATAAAAAGCCAAATATACTACGGACTTTTTATGGTGCAATATGCCGGATGGAATCTAGGATGGATGGCTCCTTCATAAAGGAAATAAAGCAACAGGCTATGAAAATAATAAAGACAAGAACGAGATCAATTGAGTAAGCCGGTTCTTTGGATGTAGATAATTTTTTATCCATTTGTGTATTCTCTGCGGTGTTCATCTCTTCGATTTTTGGGGTGTTAGGAAATTATTTCATGGAAGCAAAATTAATGTTTAACAAATACCGCGCCAACGTTAAAGTAGTTTGTTAGAGTTAAAGTACGAAAAATTAACACTGACAACATCTTTGGTAAACACCTAAATGAAAACCAAATTCATCTGAACAAAATAATAAACGTATAAAGCCAAATTTATGAAAAAGTTACGCTCAGGTCTTCAAAGAAATTTAGAAATAAATGCCGGATCAACGGCCGATATAGCTTTTTTACTTTTGATTTTTTTTCTGGTAACGACTACTATTTTTTCAGAAAAAGGAATTGTCGTAAAACTTCCTTCCTGGGAATCCGCCGCCGCGCCGGCGGCACAAAATCCCGTTTTTAATATTCGCTTAAACGGGGGCAATGAACTTTTTGTTCAGGATCGCAGGATATTTTCAAATGAATTGAAAAAATCGGTGGAAGATTTTATTGCGCCTTCTGCTAACGGGCTGATTAAGCCGAAAAAAGCGATCATCTTGATACAAACCGATCGAAAGAGTAAGTACAGCGCTTATTTGAACATTTATAATGAAATAAAAGCTGCATATAATCAGGTTTGGAACAGACTCGCCTTAGAAAAGTACGGACTTACTTACGACAAATTACCGGAGTTAAAGCAAAGACAAATACGGAGCGACATGCCACAAATAATCCAGGAAAAAGAACCTACGGATTTTGCTTTTTCCGAATAGCGCTAACGTGCATCCAGATCGTCCAGCCGGTATTTTTCTATGATTTGCACCAAAGTTTCGGCGAGTCCGGATTCGTCGGAGTAGCCCAATCGCTCCAATCCCGTTGCCCAGCCGCGATAATCTTTAACATCCAATTTATGCAGAATCTTAAACTCGCCCGCGCTCAAAAAAAGGCTGTGATCGCGAAAACTTGACCAGGCATTTACATATTTCCGGTAGCACTCCCCTCCGGTTTTTATTGCTTCGCCGTCCCACTCCCGGCCACATTTCAGGCGAAAATGATTTGAACCTTTGCGGGCAATTTCATTCTGTCCGCCGCCGCTTTGCAAAAGTGCATTCGCTAAAATGATGGATGCAGGGATGCCGAATTTTTTTCGCTCGCTGACAGCGACGTGGGCGAAGCGTTTCAGATAAGCCTCCGTATCTTCTTTTTTGAGTAGTTGAAGGTGCTGGCGCGCCGAAAGGAGCGTCGCAAAATCAGGAATCTTTTTCAATTCGTCAGACCCGGCGTGATTAAGTCTCGCCGTAGTTTCCGGCGCAAGGGCGCGGCGCTCTTTTTGAGCGAATACAGGATTTTCGGCGCTGGAAGGATTTTTCAAATTGATTTGAAAACTTAAATCTTTTTGAAAAAAAGCATAGACCAGCAATGCGATTAGTCCGATCTGAAACCAGTTTTTTTTGAGGTAAGCACCGATTTTTCCGGGATGTGATGTGCTATTCATTGTCTTAAATTTTGAAACATTTTAAATCAAAAACGATTCAAATTTAAAACAAAAATGATTATTTAAAACTATTTGTTTTAAAAATTTTATAAAAAACTACTTTCCGGCGAGCGGTTTATAGTAATTTGCTTTTTCTGTATCGCCCTTTTTGGCGTAAGCCAGATAAAGCAAATAATAATCATTTTGAGAAAATCTCCTCTTATCCAGGCGCTCCATGAGTTGGATCGCCTCTTCAAAACGCCCGGTGCGGTAGCATACATTAGCGAGATTTGTCGTCGCTTCAAAACTTTTCGAATCAATCGAGAGCGCATTTCTGTACGCTTTTTCCGCCGCCTCCCAATTTTCCTGCAAAGCATACATATTACCCAGATGCGTGTGTCCCGTTCCCATTCTGAAATAAATCTTCAAAGCCCGCTCCAGATATTCTGTGGCTTCGGCGGTGTATTTTTTTCGCTTTTCAGGATCTTTTTCAGTCATAGCCTGCCGTGCCAAAGAGCCGCCGTGATTTTTGAGCATACGCGCATTATTGGGCGCAAGCCGCACGTCGTGCGCAAAAAGCGCATAGCGATCTTTCCACATCGGCATTTGCGCATAAATAGCTACCACACCCGCCAAGCCAATCAATCCGGCAATCGAAAGCAGCAAAATATTTTTTTTAAGAAAATCGCCGGTCGTTCGGGCTTCGGCTTTTATCAGCCGGTAAAGTAGCCAGGCAATCAGCAGGCAAACTCCCAGCGAAGGATTGTAATTAAACCGATCATTGTAAGCGCTCACATTCAACACAATCACGCTGCTGAAAATGGAAACGGTGGCAAAAAAATGCCAGATGGCAAATGCCGGCAGCCATTTTGCTGCCAGCCCGCGTAAAGCGACAAAAATTAACCCGGCATATAAAAAAACACTGAGCCAGGTGCGATAATCCGCCCAATTTGTCAGCGGAATGGTGCTGTACGAATAGTCGCTTAAAAGTGGGTTTGGGAAAATGTTTTTAAAAAAATAAAGCCCCAAAACGTACAAATTGGATGCCACGCGCTGCGAAAAATTCTCCGCCGCCAGTAGCGAATTGTCAAGATGGGTCAGGGTGACGCCTTCATTTATTCCGCCCACAATTGCCGAACGCACGATAAGATAAAATGCCGCCGCGACCAAAAACGGCGCGCTTCGTAAAGCAATTTTTCTAAACGGCAAGTCTCTGAAAAACCACAACATTAATGGCAAAACAGCCAACGTCGTCAGGGCAGATTCTTTCGAAAAAAGCGCAATACTGTAAAAAATAAAAGCCGCCGCCAACCATTGCCACTTGTCCGAATCCACGCTTTTTAAAAGCAGCCAGGCTGCAATGACAAAATTCAAAAAAGCCAACAATTCGTCGCGTGATTTGATATTGGCGACTACCTCGATGTGAATCGGATGGACGACAAAAAAGAAAGTAGTCATCAAAGGCAAAATCCAATGGCTGGATCGCAACATTCGGCTCATCAATAAAAACAGGAAAAAAGCCGTCAATCCGTATAAAATAATATTGGTCGTATGATGCACTTTCGGATTAAGTCCGAAAAATTCATACTCAATAGCGAGCGTACTCAGTGGAATTGGGCGATAAGCGCGCGCATTGATGTTTTCGTTAAAGCCTTTAAAATAGCTGGTTTTCCAAATTTCGTCCAATCCTTCAAAACCTTGTTTCACATACGCGTTGTCTTTAATGACCGCGTCGTCGTCATACACAAAATCATACCCGGCGCTGGGCGCATACAACAATATGGCAAGTACGGCGAGACTACCGGCAATCATCCATTTGACCGCGGGCGACAGCGGAAATTTTGATTGAAAACCTGCCTTCGGAACAACTTTTGAGTCAACGTTGGATTTGCCAGTTTTTTTGGAGCCGGATTTTGCCATGATCAATTTTTTGAAAACCATTCGTCCGATCAATGCAAAAATTAGGTCAATTTTCGAGGCTGCTTTTTTAAAACAGTTTTGCCGGATGCAGAAAAGGGTAAATCCATATCTTTGCCGCTTCCATTTTAAAAATGGAAAGCTTTTTTGATAAAGAAAATTCAGGTTTTTATGAAAATATCCCTCAACTGGCTGAGGCAATATCTTGATTTGGAAGGATTCGCCCCGGAAAAAATCGGCGAAATCCTGACCGATTTGGGTTTGGAAGTGGAAGGAATCGAGCCTTTTGAAAGCCTGCGCGGCAGCCTCGAAGGCGTGGTCGTGGGCGAGGTGAAAGTTTGCGAAAAGCATCCGAACGCCGATAAGTTGTCGCTGACAAAAGTGGACGCCGGCGGCAGCGAACTTTTGCAAATCGTGTGCGGAGCGCCCAATGTAGCCGCGGGACAAAAAGTAATGGTCGCCACCATCGGCGCCACGCTCTACCCGGTTTCGGGCGAGCCGATGACTATGAAAGAAAAAAAAATCAAAGGTGAACTCTCTCAAGGAATGATTTGCGCGCAAGACGAACTCGGTCTCGGCGAAGACCACAGCGGCATCCTCGTGCTGCCCGCCGGCACGAAAACCGGCACGCCGGCTGCCGATTTTTTCAAAATAGAAAAAGATACGGTTTTTGAAATCGGGCTGACGCCAAACCGCTCCGACGCCACCAATCACCTCGGCGTGGCGCGGGATTTGGCCGCTTCTTTAAAAATAAATTTTGACAAAAAAGGCGGGTTGAAACTGCCGGATACCTCCGGTTTTAAAATTCAAAACCACGACCTGCCCATCGAAGTAAAAGTGGAAAATACAGAAGCCTGCCCCCGCTACGCCGGCGTCTGTCTGAAAAATATTAAAGTCGGCGACTCTCCGGATTGGTTGAAAAATCGCCTGAAAGCCATCGGCGTGCGACCGATCAACAACGTGGTGGATATAACCAATTTTGTGTTGCACGAAATGGGGCAGCCGCTCCACGCTTTTGATTACGACAAAATCGCCGGTCAAAAAGTACTGGTCAAAACTTTGCCGGAAGGCACAAAATTTCTCTCGCTCGACGAGGTGGAGCGCAAGTTGTACGGCGAAGATTTGATGATTTGCGACGGCGACTCGAAAGGTATGTGCATCGGCGGAGTTTTTGGCGGGATCAATTCGGGCGTGAGTGAAAACACCGTGAATATTTTCCTCGAATCCGCACATTTCAACCCGAAATATATCCGCCGCAGCAAAATCAGACACAACCTGCACACCGACGCGGCTTTTGTTTTTGAAAAAGGCAGTGACCCGAATATTTGTGTGGAGGCGCTCAAAAGAGCCGCGCTGCTGATGCAAGAACTCGCCGGCGCTACCGTCGCCTCCGAAGTCGTGGACATTTATCCCGAAAAAATACAGTCGAAAACCGTCGAAGTAAAATACGCGCATGTGGATCGCCTCATCGGCGCCTCCATCCCAAAACCCAAAATCAGGGAAATCCTGGAAGCGCTCGGCATGGAATACATCGGCGAAACGGAGAAAAATTTTACCGTGGTGGTACCGACCAGCAAAGCGGACGTGACGCGCGAGCCGGACGTCATCGAAGAAATTGTGCGCGTTTTCGGACTCAATAATGTGCCGATGCCGATGCAAATCAGAAGTTCGATAGTGATAGGCGAAAAACCGGATCCACAGCAGGTGCGCCGGACCATTTCGGATATGCTGGCAGCCGCGGGGCTGAATGAAATGATGGCGCTTTCACTTTCCGAGTCGCGCTACTACCGCTATATTTTGCCGGTGAGCGAAGACGAACTGGTTTTTGTAAACAAATCTTCAACCGTGCAGTTGGACGTGATGCGCCCGACCATGCTTTTCAGCGGGCTGGAGGCAATTTTGAGAAATCAGAATCGCCAAAATGCGGATTTGAAACTGTTTGAATTTGGCAAAACATATCGCCGGAAAAGCGCGGAAACGCTGAGCCTCGATCAGATCACAGAGTCAACCTACCTGACGATTTTTCTGAGCGGGAAGCGTCTGCCTGAAAGTTGGAAAAACAAATCTGACGCCGATGCCGACTATTTTACTTTGAAAGGATTTGTGGAAAATATTTTTGCCAGACTCGGTTTGGGCGGTTTCCAGCAGACGGCTGTGCAGTCAGACGTTTTTCAATACGCTCTGCGCCTGCACCGCGGTGAGCAGATTTTGGCAGAATTTGGAAAAGTGAACCCGCGCATTCAGAAAAAAATGGACATCAAAAATGCCGTTTTTTACGCCGAACTGCATTGGGAAAATATTTTGAAAGCGCTGAAAAAACAAAAAACCACTTTCAGCGAACTGAATAAATTTCCGGGTATGCGCAGGGATTTGGCGCTGGTAGTAAATAGTGAAATCCAGTTTGAAGCCATCGCCACCATCGCCCGCAAAACGGGTAAAAAAATATTGAAAGAGGTGAATCTGTTTGATGTATTCACGGACGCAAATAAACTGGGGCAGGGTAAAAAATCTTACGCCGTCAGTTTTATTTTTGAAGACGCCGAGAAGACGCTCAACGACAAAGAAGTGGAAAAGATCGTCAATCAATTGATCGAGGAATACGAACAGAAACTGGGCGCAGTGATCCGGCGATAGAAGTGCAACCGACAGGATTTGCAAAAGATAAAAATTGATACCTTTGGCACATTGCACCGAAGCATAAAAACCTATAAGCACTCGTGTTATCCCTATTTCGTACTAATCAGCTGCCGACTGCCATTTTGTTTTTGCTGTACGCCCTGCTGCTCAGGCTTCCGGGTATTTTTATGCCCGAACTTCGCCCTGACCTGCCGGAAGACACGGAATTGTGGAGTCATTCTTTCATACTTTGGCTCGAACAGTCGTTTTGGTGGGAAGAAATTTTTGTGATTTTTTTACTGGCCGGGCAAGCTACACTGTTGTCAATATTGGTCATAGAAAACCGCATCGGGCGCGAGGTTTCTTTGTTTCCGGGCATTTTTTACCTGTTAATTGTTTCTTCCAACCCGGTTTTTATACCCCTTTCAGGTATTTTGCTCGCCAACACTTTTTGCATTTTTTCCCTCTGGGAAATGCTCAAAACATACCGCGTTCCGTCCTGCGCCGATACCATTTTCAACGTCGGACTTTGGATCGGAGTTGCCAGTTTATTTTACTTTTCGTATTGCTGGCTGATAGTGTGGGCAATCATCAGCCTGAATTCCATGCGGGCTTTCAAGTTAAAAGAATTGTTGATGGTGCTGCTGGGTTTTTTGACGCCCTACGCGCTGCTCGGCGCCTGGTATTTCTGGACAGATCAGTGGCCTGAATTTGTCAGCGCAAACTGGAGCGAAAGTCCGGGCTTTTTTGATTTCAACTTTTACGGCATTCTGAACGAGTACCTCACCATCGGGCTTATGGTCGTTTTGTTGCTGATGGCGATTGCCAGTTCGCGCCAGTATTTTATCAAACAAAATATCCAGATTCAGAAAAAAATCTCGGTGATATACTGGATGCTCGGTTTTTTGGCTTTGGGCATTTTTTTTCACGCCAACGCAAACGTCCATCACCTGCTCATGGTGACTGTGCCTTTGAGCATTTTCATTTCCCTGAATTTTCAAAATATAGAATCGAAATGGGCGGAAAGCACCCACCTCATTTGGTTTGCTCTGGCCATTTTGATACAGTTTTTGCCATTAATCGTGTAAAACCGGAAAAGAATAATCGGTAAATTTGCCGGTCGGACTTTTCAAAAAATATTGATTATGAAATTCGGTGTTGTTGTTTTTCCAGGCTCAAATTGTGATGACGACATGGTGCACGTACTGCGCCGCGTCATGAAACAGGAAGTGCGCAAAGTGTGGCATAAAGAAACCCACCTCGATGATTTTGAAGTCGGCGATTGCATCGTGCTGCCAGGCGGATTTTCTTACGGCGATTACCTGCGGGCGGGCGCCATCGCACGTTTGTCGCCGGTGATGCAGGCTGTGATAGATTTTGCGGGAAAAGGCGGGTTTGTTTTCGGCGTTTGCAACGGCTTTCAAATTCTGTGTGAGGCGGGTTTGTTGCCGGGTGTTTTGCTGCGCAATGAAAATCAAAAATTCATTTGTAAAAATGTTTTTTTAAAACCACAGACGCGCAATACCGCACTAACTTCCAACCTTGACCTGCACAAACCGCTCAAAATTCCTATCGCCCACGCCGAAGGCCGCTTTTTTGCAGATGAAAAAACTGTCAGTTCGCTTATCGCGAATGATCAAATTTTGTTCAAATACTGCGACGAATCCGGCGCTGTGACGCCGAACTCCAATCCCAACGGCGCTCTGGAAAACATCGCCGGCATTTGTAATGAAAAACGCAACGTATTCGGCATGATGCCGCACCCGGAAAGAGCCTCGGAGAATGTTTTGGGTAATTGCGACGGACGCGGCTTATTTGAGTCGCTCATCGCTTCGGTGGCCGTGCCCGCAGTTTGATTTATTTCACTAAAGAGCCGGCGGGCGTTAAACTTTTCTTATTCTTTCACGTGTAATCAACCCCGACGAACCGTTGTGCATTATTTTTGCCAACCTCATCAATATTAAATCCGGTGTAATTATGAAAAAACTTTTCTTACTTGGTTTGCTCTTCGCTTTTTCTACCGCCATTTTCGCCCAACTGAGTCCGGTGGACTGGACTTTCAAAACAGAAAAAAAGGGTGAAAAAGAATACCTGATTCATTTCATCGCCGACATCAAAGACGGCTGGATTATTTACTCTCAATTCAACAGCTACGACGAAGGCCCCATTCCCACTTCTTTCCAGTTTAATGAAACACACACTGTGGAATGGGTGGACGAAGTGACTGAAAATGGTCATTTGAAAGAAGAATACGACGAAATTTTTGATATGGTTTTGAAAAAACTGGACGGCAGAGTTGTCTTTACTCAACACCTGTTTACTGACGGAAAACCTACCGTGATTGAAGGATTTTTGACCTTCATGACCTGCGACAACGAGCGTTGTCTTCCGCCCCGCGACGTAGATTTTTCATTCGTTTTGGATTAATTTAAAAAACTCCGGACTCTGGCCGGAATTCAGATAAAAGGGGGGCAGTGGGAGAAAACTTGCTGCCTTTCGCATTTTATAAAGTGACAAATCACACATTTCGACAAATAACTTTTCGCACATTTTTGCTGCAAAAATAAAATAGACATGAAGCAAGCCGCCACGTTGTTCCTTTTACTTTTTTTCGGAACACTCGCCAATGCACAAATTCTTCAACCGGTAAAATGGAGTTTTGACAGCAAGTCGCTCGGCAATGACGAATTTGACCTGATTTTCACAGCCACCATCAAAGAGGGCTGGACGATTTATTCGCAATTCACGTCCGACGACGGCCCCGTTCCTACTTCGTTTGAATTTGACCCGGGGCGGCATTTTGAAAGAAACGGCGGCGTACTTGAAAAAGGAAAAAAGAAAGAAGGCGTTGACCCGCTTTTCGGCGTCAATGTGATCAAATACATCGCCAGTCCGGTTACTTTTACACAGCGCGTCAAAGTGCTCGATTACAGCAAACCCATCACGGGTTTTTTGACTTTTATGACCGGCGACCACGAGCGCTGCCTCCCGCCTTCCGATGTGGATTTCAGTTTTACTTTGAAACAAGGCGCAGCAAAAAATGAAGCTACAAAAACCCAGGCTACGGCGGCGAACGATAAAACAGCGCCGGAAGTAGTCGCCCCAAAAGCGATGGAACCTGCAAAAGATGACAAGCTGCTCAGTCCGGTTTCATTTACGTTTGAAACGGAAAAAATATCTGACCAGGAGTACAATGTGAAATTTATTGCCACCCTGCAAAAGGGCTGGAATATTTATTCACAGTTTACTTCCGACAACGGCCCCGTTCCCACGATTTTTGAATTTGAAAACGGCAGTCATTACGAGCGCATCGGAAAAGTGGAAGAGTCAGGCAAAAAGAAGGAAGGAATGGATCCGCTCTTCGGCGTCAACGTGATAAAGTTTGTGGAAGGCCCGGTCATTTTTACCCAAAAAATAAAAATAACTGACCCAGGCAAACCTATCAAAGGCTACCTGACTTACATGACTTG
>CALMIT010000350.1 GCA_937864255.1 uncultured Saprospiraceae bacterium | reverse complement strand
ATACGGAGGCGGGCAAAAAAGCCATTTTACTTTTACAAAAACTGGGTTATGCAGTGGAAATTCCGGCGCATTTTGATAGCGGCCGCGCCCAGATTTCAAAAGGATTGCTGCTCTCTGCAAAAAAACTGGCGGAAGAAAACCTGCGCGCGCTCGAAAAAATAGTAACCCCGGCCACGCCGCTGGTCGGCTTGGAGCCCTCGGCCGTGTTGACTTTCCGAGATGAATATCCGAAGTTGGTAAATCCTGAATTTCGCAAAAGGGCGCAAAAACTTGCCGAAAATGTTTTTTTGCTGGAAGAATTTTTGTGCCGGGAAGTGGAAAAGGGCAATATCAAAAAAGATCAATTTTCCGGGCAGTATAAAAAAATTTACCTGCACGGACATTGCCATCAAAAAGCCCTCGCATCAGTCGAAAGTACGGCGCGCATACTGAGTTTGCCCGAAAATTTTCCTGTAGAGCTGTTCCCTTCGGGCTGTTGCGGGTTGGCGGGCCGGTTTGGTTAAGAAAAGAACCACTACGAAGTCAGCATGAAAATCGGCGAATTGGTTTTGTTTCCCGCCGTGAGAAAAGCCGGTGAAAACGACTTGATAGCAGCGCCTGGCACGAGTTGCCGACACCAGATTTTGGACGGCGCCGGACGCACCGCGTACCATCCGGCAGAGATACTTTTCGACGCACTTCTTTAAATTTGCATTATAATCTGATTAAAATTTTTCAACCTTTCAAGTATGAAAAAACTGCTTTTTTTGTTTTGTGCTACCATTTTTTTGGGCTCTTGCGTCTCCGATTCACAGGAACAGAGTTCTACAGTGCCGGACACTACCGGTGGTAAAACCGTGACACTTTTTTGTGAACCCGACGGGAGTTCCGATCCGGAAACGGAACCCAAAAACACAGTATTTATGCTGTACGGAGACTCAAAAGTCAAACTGGGCGAAGTAGCTGTGTGCGACATAATTCCAAAAGAAAACTGGGAGGAATTGGCCATTCCTGCTTCTGCCGAAGTTGCTTGCGGCGGCTGGTGGGCTGGTGCGGGCGATTATTTTTACGCGATCAGGAAAGACGGAAAAATTTCCGTTTTCCAAATTTCAGTGGACGAAATGATGGAAGAGGGCGCAAAACCAATTGAAATTTATGCGGTTAAGGAGTAGTTTGTTTTTTAAAAACTCAACCGTATGCTTAAAATACTTTTGGTGGAAGACGAGGCTGCCGTAGCCGATTTTATGAAAACGGGTTTGCAGGAGGAGGGCTTTCAGGTGCGGCACGAAACGGACGGACTGGATGGTTTGCAAGCGGCTTACGAACAGCCTTTTGATCTCATCATTCTCGACATCATTTTACCGAGAAAAAATGGTTTGGAAATTTGTAAACGCCTGCACGAGCAACGGGAATTCAATACGCCGGTGCTGATGCTCACGGCGCTGGGAACTACCGACGACGTGGTGACGGGACTTGACGCCGGGGCAGACGATTACCTCGTCAAGCCATTCCAGTTTAAAGAATTGCTGGCGCGAATCCGGGCCGTACTGCGCCGGCAGCGCGCGCTCCCGGGC
>CALMIT010000349.1 GCA_937864255.1 uncultured Saprospiraceae bacterium | reverse complement strand
CATGAGCAGCCCGGCGCTCCTGATTTCTTTCACCAGTGGGTGAGCAAGCTGCCTTTTAAAAAGCGCTTCTTTAGTTTTTACTTTTGAAATATAATCACCGGCGAGCAGGGTTTGTAAAGTGGCCAATCCCGCCGCACAACTGACCGGATGCCCGCCGAATGTGGTGATATGCCCGAGCGGAGGATGGTGCGCAAAATGCTGCATCAGCGCCCTTGATGCCACAAAAGCGCCGATGGGCATACCGCCGCCCATACCTTTGGCAAGCAATAAAACATCCGGCACAATATCCTGATTTTCAAAAGCAAAAAGGCTGCCCGTGCGTCCGAAGCCCGTCTGCACTTCGTCCAAAACCAGCAAGGCGCCAACCTCGTCGCACCTGCGACGCAATTTTTTAAAATATTGATTTTGAGGCGTTTTCACGCCGGCTTCCGCCTGAATGACTTCCAGGATCACCGCTGCCGTTTGACCGTTTATTTTTTCCAAATCATTTTCATCATTAAAATTTATGTGGCGGATTCCGGGCAGCAAGGGGTGATAAGCCTGCGTAAAATCAGTCGGCCACATCAGGCTTGCAGCGCCCTGCGTGCTACCGTGATAAGCTTGTCGGGCGGCAATAATTTCCGGCCGGCCGGTGGCTCTTTTTGCGAGCTTCATAGCGCCCTCGGTAGCTTCCGTACCCGAATTTACAAAATAAACACTGTCGAGTTGGGCGGGCAAATGTTCGCAAAGCAGACGCGCCAATTGCACCTGCGGCGTCAGCACAAATTCGCCGTAAACCATTGTGTGCCAGTATTTTCCGAGTTGGTCGCGCACGGCGTTTTCCACCGCCGGGTGGCGATGTCCCAAACTGCTGACGCCGATGCCTGAAATCAAATCCAGAATTTTACGCCCTTCGGTGTCGTACAGGTAAACGCCTTCGGCACACGCTATTTCGAGCATGAGTGGAATGTCGCTGGTGGGTGCGAGGTGGCGGAGAAAAAGCTGGCGCTGTGTCATTTTTATACCGGAAAATTTTGCCCGAAGGTAAAAGGAATTTGATTTTTATGCGACAACCAATATATCAGTAGCCTGTCTATTTTTGTGCAAAATCTGAAAAATGCGACACAGGAAAATATGGATGCTGACGGGGTGTTTTTGTTTTTTCTTTGCGGTGTCGTCCGTTTTCGGACAATCTATTTTGGAAAAAAAACTCGATTTCACCGTCAGCAATTTACCCTTACAGGAAGCGCTGAACCGCCTGGGTACTGCCGCCGAAGTTCCCATCGTTTTCAGCGGAAGCCTTGCAAATGAAAACCTCAAAGTCTCCTTTTCCGCCAAAAATCAAACCCTCTTTTCAATTTTAAATGCACTTTTAAAAAACAAAGACATCGGCTACCGGGAACTCAACGGACAAATTATTTTATTCCCGATAGAGCGGCCAAAACAGTTTTTTACACTCAGCGGATTTGTGGAAGATGCCGGCTCAGGGGAAAGACTGATCGGTGCTAATGTGATAAACCAGAAAAATTTTACCGGCACTGCTACCAATGTTTATGGTTTTTTCAGCCTGACGCTGGAAGCCGGCGAGGTGGATCTGGTAGTCAGCTACCTCGGCTATCAGGCTCACCGGAGTGCTTTGACGCTTGACCGGGATATTTTTTTAAACATACGGCTGGAAGCCTCGCTCACCCTGGAAGAAATCGTGGTGATAGGCAAAGACAGCCAAAAACTCGTCAACATTCATGAACCTATCGGCAGCGCGGAAGTAAATCTCACACACCTGGCATCCATGCCTTCGTTCGTGGGCGAGGCAGACGTGATGCGCATGATGGATATGCTTCCCGGCGTACAATCGGGCGCCGACGGCATCGGCGGATTGCACGTGCGGGGCGGTACGCCGGATCAAAATTTAATCCTGCTCGACGGCGTGCCAGTGTACAACGTCAACCACATGCTCGGCATGTTTTCGATGTTTAACGAAGGCGCGATCCAAAAAGCTACTTTGCAAAAAGGCGGCTTCGACGCGCAGCAAGGCGGGCGCTTGTCGTCGGTGGTAGATATTCGCATGAAAGAAGGCAACCGCAACGAGTATCACGGCGGACTGAGTCTGGGATTGCTTTCAAGCCGCGTCAATGTGGAAGGGCCGATTTCGAAAGGCAAATCGTCATTTATGCTGGCGGGCAGGCGCACTTACTGGGACTGGCTTTTGTCTTCGTTGTTTTCAAGTGAAGAGCCGGTAGATTTTGATGTGCCCGGGGAGTTTAATTATCATTTTTATGATTGGAACGGCAAGGTGAATTTTACTCTTTCGGAAAAAGACAAGATTTATTGCAGCATTTTCAATGGCGGCGACAATTTTAAAATGTCTTCGTTTGAGGTCAATGATTTTAATGGCGATACCTCCGCTTTTCAAGCCAAAGTCAACTGGCGCAATTGGGTCGCTGCGCTGCGCTGGAACCGCATTATTTCGCCCAAATTATTTATGAATAACACGCTTACCTACAGCCGTTTTGTTTTTAATTTTTTAAATTTCGAATACGACTATTCCAATACATCACAAGCTGAATCCGTCAATTTCATATCCAACAATTCAAATATCCAGGATTTTTCCGTCCGCTCGGATTGGGACTATTTTTACTCGCCTCTGCACCACGTAAATTTTGGCGGAAGCCTGACCTATCATTTTTTTAAAACGCTCAGCGCGGAAAATTCCGACTTTGCCGGGCTAATTCCGCCGGACGCCAGAAAGTACGACCCCGATTACTATGCCGGGTTTTTCGGGGCGGCGACCACGCGCGCCATTGAATTAAATATGTACGTCGAAGATCGTTACAAGCCGTTGCCAAAACTTGAAATCTCGGGTGGGTTGTATCTCGCAACTTTCGGCGTGCACTCAAAAACCTATTGGTCGGCCCAGCCGCGTCTGAATGTCGTTTACGAACTTACAAAAAACCTCGCCTGGCAAGCCAGCGGTTCGGCGATGGCGCAGTTTTTACACATAGTCACAGGCTCCAATATCAGTCTGCCCTCGGATATTTGGGCGCCCGCCACCGCCCGCATCGGACCACAGAAAAGCTGGCAAGTAAGCACCGGCTGGCAATATTACCTGCCGCGCCTGTTTAAAATTTCGCTGGAAACTTATTACAAAAAAATGGACGGGCTGCTGAATTTTATACCCAGAAACGGCAATCCGATCAGCTCCGGTCTGCAAACCTGGGAAGACCAGGTAACCTCCGGCGAAGGCAAAAGCTACG
>CALMIT010000348.1 GCA_937864255.1 uncultured Saprospiraceae bacterium | reverse complement strand
TCCACGCAACGAAAATATTATCTACGCAGGTTTCGCGCATGGCGGCATGTTTAAAACCATCGACGGCGGAGGCAGTTGGAAACCGATTTTTGACGAGCAGCCTTTTTTGAGTATCGGAGATATTAGCCTCGACCCCGGCGACCCCGAAAAAGTGTACGTTGGTACGGGCGATGTAAACATTCCCGGCGGTTACTTCATTGGCGACGGCGTGTACCGCTCGACCGATGGAGGCGAAAACTGGGAAAATCTCGGTTTGAATGAGATGGGAATCAACTCGCAGGTTTTGGTTAGTCCCGATGATTCTGAAGTCATTTTTGCTGCGGCGATGGGTTTACCTTCCGTGCGGGACAATAATCGCGGACTTTACAAATCAACAGACGGCGGTCAGTCCTGGCGGCAGGTGCTTTTTGTCAGCAACCAGGCTGGTGTGATTGACCTCGCGATGCAGCCGGGAAATTCTAATGTGATGTACGCCGCAAGCTGGGATCGTTACCGGACAAATTATGAATCGCTTGTTTCAGGTACGAATGCCGCTATTTGGAAATCAACGGACGGCGGCGAAAACTGGACAAAACTCACGAACGGACTTCCCACCACAGAAATGGGCAGAATAGGGCTGGATGTTTTCGAATCTGATCCGGATATTCTTTTTGCTACTTATGTAAATGATCAAAACGAATTTGAAGCCATTTACAAATCCGAAGATGCGGGAGCAAGTTGGGAGCAAGTTTCCGGTATTCAGAATTTTATGGATTCGGGAGAATTTTCGCCTCTGGGCGGATTCGGCTGGTATTTTGGCAAAATGCGCGTGAATCCTTCCGACGATCAGGATATGTGGTTGTTGGGCGTTGATTTGTGGAGAAGTAAAGACGGAGGCGTTTCCTGGCAACTGGCTACGCCGCCCTGGTGGGAATATTCGGTACACGCTGACAAGCACGATATGGTCATTTTGCCGAGTGGCAAAGTTTTACTGGCGACTGACGGCGGAATTTACCAGACTGATCTGGAAATGGAAACCTGGACAGATATTGAAAATATACCCGCCACGCAGTTTTACCGGGTAGGCTATAATCCGCACCAACCTGATAATTATTATGGCGGCGCCCAGGACAATGGCACAAGCGGCGGGAATTTGCAATTTATAAATGAGTGGGAAAGGATTTATGGGGGCGATGGTTTTCAGCCTTATTTTCACCCGACTGATCCGGCTGTTTTTTATGTGGAAACACAAAACGGCAATATCGCCGTGACGGATAATTTCGGCGGTTTTTTCCAGAGCGCCGACCAGGGACTCGGAAACGATCGCACCAATTGGGATACGCCTTATTTTATCAGTCCGCATAATCCGGACGTTTTATACGCCGGTACTTATCGCTTGCATAAAAGTACGGCGGGCATAGTGCCTGATTACCAACCTATTACGCCCGATCTTACTACAGGAATTGATGACCGATATTACACGATTTCCACTATTCATGAGTCGCCGGTGCGCGAGGGTTTGCTTTATGCCGGCACTTCAGACGGCAGGGTTTGGCGGGTGGAAAATGAAGGCGTTGAAATTGAGGAAATAAGCAACGGCTTGCCTGAGCGGTATGTCACGAGTGTGAAAGCCTCTCCCGATTTTGAAAATTATGTTTATGTGACGCATTCCGGTTATAAATGGAATGAATACACGCCCAGAATACACCGCTCAAAGTCAAAAGGAATGGATTGGGAAGATATTTCCGGTAATCTGCCTGACATCGCGATCAACGACGTTTATATTTTGCCGGGACACAAAGACTCTGTCATTTTTGTGGGTACGGATGCCGGCGTATTTGGTACCCTGAACGGCGGATTGGAATGGG
>CALMIT010000347.1 GCA_937864255.1 uncultured Saprospiraceae bacterium | reverse complement strand
AGTGATTTTGGCGCATTAACCTGGTTGTCGCTGACAGAAGAAACTTTAAAAAACAGTCCCAAATCGGTGCTGGCTATCGCTTCAAAAGTGCAAAATGCGGGTATGCTTTGGGAAGGAACGAACACGATTCGCGACCAGTGGGGCAGTGCGCCAACTGAAATGGCGGCGCTTCAGGTATCGCTCATTTTGAGCGTGGATGCGGATTCTTTGCAGATTTTTCCGCTTTCTGCCACAGGCAAGGAAGGCGATTACGAGACTTTTTTGCCACTGATTCCCGGAAAGTTTTTCATCAATATTGACCAGTCCGAAACGCAAACGACCTGGTTTGGTATCCGCGCTTTTGGCACTCTGGTAAAAGTAGAAAGCGCGGAACCGGAAAAAATGCAAGTGGAAGTTTTTCCAAATCCTGCATTTGAAAACTTGGTGGTGGCAGGAAAGTGGCAGGAGGGTAAGAGTATGAAAATCAGCCTCCTGGATGCTACTGGCAAAGAAATTTTTGCAGAGCAGACCATCGTCTCCGAAGGCGGTGACTTCCAAAAAACTTTTCCTGTTGGAAATTTTCCCTCCGGCCTTTATTTGGTCAAAATCCAGTCCGGCGAAAATTTGATTTTAAAAAAAGTGGTGGTACGATAGCAAGCAGGTTTAGCTCATTTCCACTATTCGCTTTTTATCTTTTGGCGTCTGCTCCGGCAGATTTTTTAAAATCTCTTCTTTCAATTTTTCCAAAATGTGAAGCCGTGGAAAATTTTGCGCCACCACCAGGCTGATTTCCCTGACTGGTTTGGGTGGATTGAATTCACGTATTTTTTTCAACTGATCCGGCCGCAAATGCCGGGTGGCGAGTTCGGGTACAATGGTGATGCCTTCGTGGTGGTCTACGAGGTTGATGAGCGTCTCTATGCTGCCGGCTTCGTAAAGCACATTTTGAGCGCCGACTTCCTTTTTTTTCAGTTCGCACAGGTTGAAAATCTGACTGCGCAGGCAGTGGCCTTCTTCCAGCAGCCAGAGTTTGGAAGTGTCAATGTGATTCGGAAGCAGGTATTTTTTCGTCGGAAACTGCTGATTTTGAGAGGCATACACAAAAAATTCCTCGTAAAAAAGCGGAATCTCGCGCAGTTGCGTTTCGTTGAGTGGCGTGGCTAACAGTGCCAGATCCAACTCCGCTGATTTTAAGCGCCGGATGATTTCCTCGGTCACCAATTCTTTGATGTGCAACTGTATTTGTGGAAATTTTTCTGAAAAAGATTTTAAAAAAAGCGGCAATAAATAGGGCGCCAGCGTAGGTATGATGCCCAAATGCAATTCGCCGGCAAGCGACTCTTTCAGTTCTGTCGCAAATTCTCTGAGCCGGTTAGTCTCTGCCAAAATCTGTCGCGCGCGGATGATAATTTCTTTGCCTTCCCGTGTCGCGGTTACCGGTTTTTTATTTCTTTCAAAAAGCTGCAAGCCCAGTTCTTCTTCCAACTTTGAAATCATCATACTCAATGTGGGCTGGGTCACGAAACAGCTTTTGGCAGCCTGGCTGAAGTTGCCGTAATTGTCCAAAGCGACGATATATTCCAGTTGCTGAAAGTTCATTTTAAAAAAAGGGTTTTCAATAGATGAAATTTATGCAAAGATAGAAACAATTGATTTCAATTATTAAAACTGCTTGGCTATCTTCGCAGCACTTACCTGGTGGACACAAAAACTATTTCTTCATTTTTTTAAAATAAAACCAAAATGGATAAGCAAAAGAACCGCAAACTGACCACGGCTTCGGGAAGACCTTATGTGGAGAACGAAAACTCCATGACAGCAGGTCCGAGAGGCCCCATCCTGTTGCAAGATTATATTTTGCACGAAAAAATGGCTCACTTCAACCGCGAGCGTATTCCTGAGCGCGTTGTACACGCAAAAGGTTCCGGCGCTTTCGGCACATTCACCGTGACCAACGACATCAGTAAATATACCCGCGCGA
>CALMIT010000346.1 GCA_937864255.1 uncultured Saprospiraceae bacterium | reverse complement strand
TCAAAAGCACTTTTTTATCAGCACAACCCGGATGAAATAGGGCAGCAACTTGACGAAATGTCGCAGGCTATTGAAAAAGAAAAACTTTTAAATGATTTGATTGGTGGAGACTTTAAAAAACTAAAAATTTCTTTTGCCACTTTAAACAGCCCGGATAATTCAAACAAAATGTACATACCAAAATGGAACTGGTACGGCAGCGACAACCAGTTTCATCACTGGTTTTTTTCTTTTTTAAAAGGCGACTTCGGCACTTCTTACACCGACGGGCGCCCCGCGGCTTCCCGCCTGTACGACCCTCTTTTCTGGACTTTTATAATGAATTTGATAGCAATTTTACTGGCATTCGCCATCGCCGTGCCGCTCGGCGTTCAGGCTGCGGTGAGGCGAGGCAGCAAATTTGACAGGATTACTTCGCTCTTGCTTTTTGGCTTGTACTCCTTGCCGGTTTTTTGGATAGGCACTTTGCTGGTCGTTTTTTTTACCACGCCGGAATACGGCATGAATTTTTTTCCCTCAATAGGCTTGGGTGACATACACGCCGCCGGAAGTTCTGTTTTGTCAAAATTTTGGCTGAGGGCCGGGCATCTGATTTTGCCGGTATCCTGCCTTACTTATCCCGCGCTGGCCATGATAGCCCGCCAAATGAGAAGCGCCGTATTGCAGGAATTGGGCAAAGATTACATTCGCACCGCCCGCGCAAAAGGGCTCAGCGAAAAGCAAGTCGTTTGGAAACACGCTTTCAGAAATTCTCTCTTTCCTGTTATCACGCTGATAGGCGGCATACTGCCCGCTACTATTGCCGGCTCGGTGGTGATAGAATATATTTTTAATATACCCGGCATGGGTAAGCTAATGATAGAAGCGATTTTTCAGCGAGACTGGCCGGTGGTGTACGCTGTCATGATGATGGGAGCGATATTGACTATGTCTGGTATTCTGCTGGCCGATGTACTGTATGCCTGGGCAGATCCGCGCGTGCGCATTTCAAAAAAATAAGTATGAAAAAAGCACCGTCACACACTGCTTACCCTTTTTCCCGCACTGCGTGAGGGATGGCATAGCCCGACCCCGCAGCGAAGCGAGGGGGCACGCCCGAATGAAATTATAAACGACCGGTTTGGATGAATTTTGATAAACTTTCCTTTTTGATGGCGGCGGCAATAATTTCCGGAAACTGATCCGGCGTGCAGCCAAAAGACGGAATATCCAGATTTGCAAACTGGCCCGCTATCTGCCGGTCAAAAGCGGGAACGCCCTCGTTACTCAAAGCCAGTAAGGCGATAAACTGAACCCCTGTCGCTTTTATGCGCGAAGCCCGCCTGAGCAGTTCCTGGCGATTGCCCCCTTCGTACAAATCCGAAATCAGCACCAGGATTGTATCATTCGGAGACTGGATGATTTTTTCGGTATAAGCAAGCGCAAGATTGATGTCGGTGCCGCCACCCAACTGGGCGCCAAAAAGCAATTCGACCGGATCGTCAAGATACTCGGTCAAATCTGCCACGGAAGTGTCGAACACAATTAATTGTGTTTGAATAGTGCGCAAAGAAGCCAGAATGGCGCCGAATACCGCCGAATAAACCAGCGACTCTGCCATCGAGCCGCTCTGATCTATCAGTAAAATGAGGCGTTTCAGAGATTTTCTTCTTTTGCCGAAGCCGCGCAGTGCGACGGGAATGATTGTATTTAACGAGGGTTGATAATGCCGCAGATTTGCGCGGATAGTGCGATGCCAGTCTATCTCGGCAGGTTTTGGACGGCGGGTTTTTATGGATTGATTGAGTGCGCCGTTGAGGGATTGCAGGGTGCTGTGAAGGAGTTTTTTTTCGAGCGATTCGACTACTTTTTTTACCACTGTGCGGGCGGTTTCTTTGGTACGCGCGGGAATGACTTTATTGAGCGTGAGCAGCGTAGCAGCCAAGTGTACGTCCGCCTCCACGGTTTCGAGGAGTTCGGGTTCGAGGAGCATTTGTTTTAGTCCTAGTTGTTCGAGGGCGTCTTTTTGCATTAATTGCACGACCGGGGCAGGAAAATATTTTCGAATATCACCCAGCCAGCGGTTGATATTTGGCGAAGAACTGCCGAGTCCGCCTTTGCGATCGCTGTCGTAAAGTGCGTTTAAGGTGGCGTCCATTTGGCGCAATTCGACCGGAAGCGGTTGAAGATTTCCGGGATCAGATTTATCGCCCAAAATAAGCCGCCATTTGCGCAGGTTTTCCTGATTATCACTGACAGGCATAAGTAGTTTTTAACGGCTGGCAAGGTAAGTAGATTGGCGCCTTGAGAGGAGCATTATTACTTAATAAGATCGGCGGGGGTTAATTCCCGCCCATCTTATTTAAAGATTATTTTTCGACCGTCACATCTCCCCTTTTCAAAAATTTAAACCCCTTGGCGGGTTTCCAACTCAACGTAATAAACATAGACTCCCGATTGTACTGATCTGTTTCTGTATTTTCCATCCCAGTGCCCGCGCGAATCATCCGGTGAAAAATCAAGTGCCTCAAAAATCAAATCGCCCCATCTTGAAAAGATTTTCAGTTGCTTTACCTGCTTAATTTTTTTGCCGGAGTATATCTGAAACCAATCATTAACCCCGTCATCATTCGGACTAAAAGCATTCGGAATATAAAATCCTTTGCCGGAATCAACGACCTCCACAAACTGCTCGTCAGAGGCAGGGCAGCCGTTTTCATCCAGGATTTCAATTCTATACAGACCTGAATACAGTGGTTGTATGTCCATGTTCATTGTAGAAAAATAATTACTCCCGTCGGGAAAAGTCCATTTTGACTCAAAAGGCGTGATAGAAGATTTTGCAACCAAACTGACCTCTTCGCCCACATTAATTATCATATCATCGCCCAAATTCACCCACACCAAAGGTGGATTTTCCAAGTCAACAAATTTTTCCAAAATACAGCCGTTAGCATCTTCCACCTGCAATTTATAGGAGCCGGCAGGCAGGTTTTCAAATTCTTTTTTACTTAAAAACGCGCTACCATTAAATGAAAACCTGTAATCAGGAAATCCGCCAACCACATTTTCTATTAATATAAATCCGTCGGAATCACCATGACAGGTAGGCTGATTAAAACTGATTTGTAAGTCAACGGGCATATCTGTGATGCGCTCGATCAATTGTTGTGTGGCAGCCTGGCAACCATTTTCCGAATCTTCCACCAATAAAATGTACAAGCCCGGCTCCCGCGCTTCCAAAGATTGGTCGGCGGTGAAAGGTGCGGTTGCTCCGTTTGGCAAAGTCCAAACGCCGGTTACATTTTGTCGATCGAGACTGATTTCAATGGGTACGGAAGTTTCCTTGCAAGTCAGCATTTGAGCGGCGGACAGACTGATCTGTGGCGCTTCTGAATCTTCTAAAATTTCAATTTGTTCAACATCCTGGCAACCATTCCCCGAATCTTCCACCAATAAAATGTACCAACCCGGCTCCCGCGCTTCCAAAGATTGGTCGGCGGTGAAAGGTGCGGTTGCTCCGTTTGGCAAAGTCCAAACGCCGGTTACATTTTGTCGATCGAGACTGATTTCAATGGGTACGGAAGTTTCCTTGCAAGTCAGCATTTGAGCGGCGGACAGACTGATCTGTGGCGCTTCTGAATCTTCTAAAATTTCAATTTGTTCAACATCCTGGCAACCATTCCCCGAATCTTCCACCAATAAAATGTACCAACCCGGCTCCCGCGCTTCCAAAGATTGGTCGGCGGTGAAAGGTGCGGTTGCTCCGTTTGGCAAAGTCCAAACGCCGGTTACATTTTGTCGATCGAGACTGACTTGAATGGGGACGGAAGTTTCTTTACAAGTCAGCACTTGAGCGGCGGACAGACTGATCTGTGGCATATTTCTGTCCTCGAAAACAACCCATGATTTTTGATCTGTACACCCATGCATAGTTTTTACCTCAAGTTGGTAAGTTCCTGCGGTATAAATGGTCGGGGTAGCTTCATTGAAAATAAAATTACCGGGGCCTGTCCATGACCAACCTGTTACAGGAATGTCAGTTTGAATTTCTATGGAAACAGCATTCTCCGCACAAGTGAGCGTGCCGGATGTAAAAGATAAAATTTCGGGATTTTGATGAAAAACAATGGGCTGTCCATTGCTTTTACTCCGGCAGTCCCCCGAAAGATCCGCATTGTTATTTAAATCAACTCCAACTACGTGGGTAATGTGGTAAATTTTATCATGCTGCATCAAACCATTTAGAAACTCAAACCTGCCATCAGTATTGCGGGATAAAATGTTGCCGATTTCATTGGTAGTTCCATCGTGAAGAATGTATTCTGAAATGAATCCAGGCTCTACGATAGCGTCGCCAAAATGAATAGTTTGAACAAATTCATGAGTACAGGCTTCCAGCAAATTATTTGGTAATGTGCCTGCATTTATATTACAAGGTTCACTACAATTGACTAAACCGTTTATAAAAGTGGGAAAAGCGCAATTGTCAACCGGGATTATATTAAAAGAATATGGTTGCCCATTGGGTATCGGGTCAGAAATAAAGTGATTGCTATTATGTACCTGGTTATTGATCAAGAAAGGTTGAGATGTGGAGGAAATGTCAAAAGAAACGGTATATGTAGCATTGTCCGTATCACAGATTTCCATGATATTAGATACCTGTGCTATCTGTGCCGGAGTCATAATAATAGTCGCCCATTCTTCAATTTCGCAATATGGAGGATTTAAATCTATGGATTTTATTTTGTGTGTCCCCGACACACACACTTTCGTTCCGCTTAATGGAAAAGTAAAACAATCACCCGAACACAAGATGACAGGAGGATATATAATTGGAGGTTGTTTCTCAACGACATTGAGATATAAAATATCCATGCCGCAATATTTCGGACAGGTATAAGTGCCACTCAAAGACAAAGCACTACTACAAAACGTGTAAGTATCTCCTTCGCAAATATCGGCGTACTCAACATCCAAATTATAAATTACGGAAACATCTATCGGGTCAATACCCAAACCACAAATCACCTCGCAGTAACTGCATCCGCTTGTAGTATCCCGATAATTTATTTCGGCATAAATCTGACCTTCCAATAAAATGAGTATAGAATCATTACTAACAAGCGGGACAGAGTCGAGATCAAAATTCAAATTAGCAAAAGGAAAAACGACCTGAACAGACAGCCCGGTGCTGTCTCCAACAAACTCTGCTTCATCAGGTATATGCCATTGGATACGTGGCACGAAAAAATCGCCGCAAAGCGTATCTGGCAAAGGGCAACTATTACCACCAATTATTTCTACAACGGGCAAAACAAGCGAATAGGTGGCTATTTCTTCCGGACAAACCTGCTCGGGTCCATCAATACGTCCCGGACTTACTTGTGTTACCTGTAATGGCTCTGTATCAATCCCTGAAATTACATCTATCGCAATATCACATATATCACCAGATATACCATCTGCCATTAAATAATAAAAATCGCCGGGACTAAGATTGGAAAGGGTAATTATTGAATTATTCCCGGAAGCTATTGTCCATTCTTGAATCAATTCAAATTGCTCACAGTCAGGTGTTTGTAAAACAGCAAATTCAATTCCGTCTGAATTTTGGCAATTCGCGACTGATATTTGTAGCACAGCAGTTGGTTGGCAAGACGTCCAACCAAGCCAGAAATTATTCTCAATCGAATTATTTAAAATGGAATTCAAATTCCCAGGGGTGTCGGGTGTGGAATTTCTATTGCTGGTACAATATCCATCCAGGAAAGTGCCACAAAAAAATGGCGCATTTGAACAGGAGTCGCCCGGAGGCGCCGGCATATCTCCGGGTTCAATGTTGAT
>CALMIT010000345.1 GCA_937864255.1 uncultured Saprospiraceae bacterium | reverse complement strand
CTGGGGACGGCAATGGCCCAGGCACTTTTGGCTGTAAAAACCAAAACCAATCTGACACAAATCGAAAATGATAAAGTATTAAGGTCAACCGACAAGGAGGGAGAAATCATTGAATTGGCTAATGATTTGGTTTACATTTTCGCCGGCGGTGAGTTACCTACGCAGTTTTTGCAAAAGGCCGGTATAGAAATAACCAAACGCTTCGGCTACACGGTGAAAAGGCATAAATAAATATTGAGTTTTAAGTTTTTAAAAAATATAACCAAGACCATTTTGACCCGAAAAGTACTTTACATTATCTGTCTGCTACAGATGTTCTGGACAAAAACAGAGGCTCAAATCTCACCGGGTGATTTGTCCAGATCGCACGCTCAGTTAGAAGGTATGATGAACTGTACACAGTGTCACGTGATAGGTGAAAAGGTGTCAAATGAAAAATGCCTGAACTGCCATAAAGAAATAAAAACCAGAATAGACAAATCGGAAGGCTACCACGCATCCAAAGATGTAAAAGGAAAAGATTGCGCAAAATGTCATAGCGATCACCACGGGCGCAATTTTGATATGGTGCGGTTTGATGAAAAAAACTTTAATCATAATCTTACCGGATACACACTCGCAGGCGCTCATCAAAAGATAGATTGCCGCCAATGCCACAAGCCGGATTTTATAGACGAGCCTGCTTTGAAAAAGAGAAAAGAAAGCTATCTGGGGCTGAGTCAGAAGTGTAATAATTGCCACACGGACTACCACCAAAAAACGCTGGGAAATGATTGCGCAAAGTGCCACAATAACGAGGCTTTTGTACCAGCTTCAAAATTTGATCACGACAAAGCAGCATTTGCACTGGCAGGCAAACATAAATCAGTAGATTGTAAAGCCTGTCATCAGATGGAAACTCGGAATGGCTCGGCATTTCAAAAATTTGCCGGTATTGATTTTAAAAATTGCAATAGCTGCCACTCGGATATTCATAAAAATAATTTGGGACAGAACTGCAAAGAGTGCCATAATGAACTCGCTTTTTCCAACCTTTCCACCTTACATAAATTCAATCACTCCAGGACGAATTTTACGCTGAAAGGCAAGCATCGGCAGGCAGATTGTGCACAATGTCATCAAATGAAGATTAGCCCGGCTGCAATTTTTCAAGACAGGCTGGGTGTAAAAACAAATGAATGCGCCACTTGCCACCAGGATGTTCACGAAGGAAAATTCGGAAGCAATTGCAGCGATTGTCATAATGAAAACTCATTTCACGAAGTCAGCAAAATGGAAAATTTCGACCATGATCTGACGGATTTTGCTTTAGAAGGGCGGCACCAGGCAGTGGATTGTAAAAAATGCCATACGCAAAGTTTTACAACGCCTGTTACGCACAATGCTTGCGCTGCTTGTCACGCCGATTTTCACGAAGGTCAGTTTTCAAGAAACGACAAAAATTATGATTGCAAAAAATGCCACTCGGTAGAGGGATTTGAGGAAAGCCTTTTTGGAATCGAAGAGCACCGGGCGACCAAATTTCCGCTGGAAGGCGGTCATGCTGCTACGCCTTGCTTTGCCTGCCATTTAAAAGAAGAAAAATGGCAGTTTGCCGAACTGGGAAGCAAATGTGCTGACTGTCACCAGGATATTCATGCCGGACAGATTAGTGAAAAATATTACCCGCAGCAGGATTGCGCACAATGTCACGTGCCTCAAAACTGGCAGGAAAATCATTTCGACCATAACAAAACGCCGTTTCAGCTGCTTGGAATCCACGTTCAGCAAAAATGTACTGCCTGTCACATGCCCGACGAACAACACAAACAGGGAAAATTTATAGGTTTGTCAGGAGCCTGCGCCGGTTGTCATCAAAATGTCCATGGCGATCAATTTGAAGTCAACGGGCAAACAGACTGTGCGAGGTGCCACGGATTTGAAAGTTGGAATATGGAAAATTTTGATCACGACAAAGCGCGGTTCAAACTGGAAGGAAAGCATAAAGAAGTGGCCTGTGACAAATGTCATCGCAAAATTGAAAATAATGGCAATACTTTGGTTCAATATAAATTCAAGCAATTTGAGTGTATAGACTGTCATCAATAGTATTATTTTTAGGGCTTGTTTTTGGAACACAGGCCCAATCTCCTCACGGCAATGATTTCAAAATCAATTGTGCGGCCTGCCACTCTTCGTCCGGTTGGGAGATTCCTTCCGAGTTTTGGTCTGTTGATGAACTAAAGAGTCCCCGCGTTTCCAAAACAACAGGCATGATCATCGCCGAAGATACTTTGAGATTCCATCACAGTAAAACCAATTTTCCGCTAAAAGGGCAGCACAAAAAAACAGATTGCAGGAGTTGCCATGAGACTTTGGTTTTTTCCGAAGCAAATTCTGATTGTATTTCCTGCCACACCGATGTGCATAATCAAACAGTTGGAAATGATTGCGCTCGTTGCCACACTTTCCAAAATTGGCTGATTGACGATGTGACCAATATTCATTTTGAAAATGGTTTTCCATTGGCTGGCGTACACGCATCCGTGAGTTGCAATCAATGCCACGTTTCAGAAACAAATTTGCGATTTGAAAGAATTGGAAATGACTGTATCAGTTGCCATTTGGATGACTATGTAAATACAAAAAAGCCAAATCATCAGGATGCGGGTTTTTCAACCAATTGTCTTGAGTGCCACGACGCGCTTACTTTTGGCTGGTCGACAGAAAAAGTGGATCATAGTTTTTTCCCGCTTACGAAAGGGCATGAAACAAACGATTGTGCAAAATGCCACACAGGTGGGGATTTTTCAAATACGCCGGCTAATTGCTTTGCCTGTCATCAGGTTGATTTTGAATCCGCAACCAACCCAAACCACCTGTCTGCAAACTTTTCAACCGATTGCACAATTTGTCATACGACTGATCCTGACTGGATGCCTGCGCAGTTTGTTGATCACGATGCAAATCACTTTCCTATTTATTCCGGCGTTCACGCAGGACAGTGGACAATGTGTAAAGACTGTCACTCAAACGAATCTGATTACGCAGTTTTTAGTTGTACTGTCTGCCATTTAAATCCTGAAACAGACGTGGGGCATACGAATGTGAACGGGTACATTTATGAGAACACTGCCTGTTTGGCTTGTCACCCGTCGGGGGATGCGGTAAATGTATTTGATCACAACACGACGAATTTCCCATTGACGGGGGCACATACTTCGGTGAATTGCCTGGATTGTCACGCCGGAGGTTTTCAGGGTACTCCGACGGAATGTATTGCCTGCCATACGCAAGATTATAACCAGTCAGATAACCCGAATCACAGTGCTTTAGGTATACCGATGGATTGTGCTGCCTGTCATACGACAGATCCCGGCTGGCAACCTGCATCATTTCCAATACACAATGATTATTATGTTTTGGATGGCGCGCACGTGGCGATAGCTAATGATTGTGCTGCGTGCCATAATGGAGATTACAATAATACGCCGAATGCTTGTTTCGGTTGTCATAGCGCCGACTACAACCAGACAACGAATCCGGATCACGAGTCTTCGCAATTTCCTGTTGATTGTGAGACCTGTCATAGTCAGGAAGCCTGGATGCCTTCTTCTTTCAATCATGATTTATATTTTCCGTTTACCGGGGCACATCAAAGTATAGCAAACGACTGCATTGCCTGCCACAATGGAGATTACAATAATACACCGAATACTTGCGCCGGCTGTCATATGCAGGATTACGACGGCTCCAATAATCCGAACCATAGTGCGTTAGGCATACCGATGGATTGTGCGAGTTGTCACACGACGGAGCCGGATTGGCAACCTGCGGTATTTCCAATTCATAATGATTTTTATGTGCTTAACGGCGCACATGCGGCAATAGCAAATGATTGTGCTGCGTGTCACAACGGAGATTATACCAACACGCCGAATACTTGTTTCGGCTGCCATAGTGCGGATTACAACCAGACGACCGCTCCTAATCATAATGTGCTTCAGTTTTCGACGGATTGCAGGGAGTGTCATAATGAAACAGCCTGGGTACCTGCTACTTTTGACCATGATGGTCAATATTTTCCTATTTACAGCGGTGTACACAACGGGGAGTGGAATCAGTGTATGGATTGTCATTTCAATCTTTCCAATTATGCGGAATTTACCTGTACTACCTGTCATGAGAATCCTCGGACGGATAATGAGCATAGCGGAGTAAATGGGTACATTTATGAGAACACTGCCTGTTTGGCTTGTCACCCGTCGGGGGATGCGGTAAATGTATTTGATCACAACACGACGAATTTCCCATTGACGGGGGCACATACTTCGGTGAATTGCCTGGATTGTCACGCCGGAGGTTTTCAGGGTACTCCGACGGAATGTATTGCCTGCCATACGCAAGATTATAACCAGTCAGATAACCCGAATCACAGTGCTTTAGGTATACCGATGGATTGTGCTGCCTGTCATACGACAGATCCCGGCTGGCAACCTGCATCATTTCCGATACACAATGATTATTATGTTTTGGATGGCGCACACGTGGCGATAGCTAATGACTGTGCTGCGTGCCACATTAACGGTAACTACGCGAATACGCCGAACACCTGCGAGGGCTGCCACATGGATCATTACAATCAGTCGGTGAATCCGAATCACGTGGCATTGGGTATCCCGACGGATTGTGCGAGTTGCCACACGACGGAGCCGGACTGGCAACCGGCGGCATTCCCGATACACAATAATTATTACCAGTTGAACGGGGCGCATGCGGCAATAGCGAATAACTGCGCCGATTGTCACAACGGAGATTACAACAACACGCCGAATACCTGTGCGGGCTGTCATACGGATGACTACAACCAGACGAACAACCCGAATCACCAGATGGCGCAGCTACCAATAACCTGCCAGGATTGTCATTCGGAAGATGCATGGGTACCGGCGAGTTTTGACCATAATAGTTTTTATCCTTTGAACGGTGCGCACGCAGTGATAGCGAATGACTGTGCCTTATGCCACATCAACGGTAACTACGCGAATACGCCGAACACCTGCGAGGGCTGTCATTCGGATGATTACAACCAGACGAGCAACCCGAATCACCAGTCGGCACAGTTTCCGACGACCTGTCAGGACTGTCATTCGGAAGATGCATGGGTACCGGCGAATTTTGACCACTCGGTGTTTTATGCATTGACGGGTGCGCACGTGGCGATAGCTAATGATTGTGCCTTATGCCACATCAACGGCAATTATGCGAATACGCCGAACACCTGCGAGGGCTGCCACATGGATCATTACAATCAGTCGGTGAATCCGAATCACGTGGCATTGGGTATCCCGACGGATTGTGCGAGTTGCCACACGACGGAGCCGGACTGGCAACCGGCGGCATTCCCGATACACAATAATTATTACCAGTTGAACGGGGCGCATGCGGCAATAGCGAATAACTGCGCCGATTGTCACAACGGAGATTACAACAACACGCCGAATACCTGTGCGGGCTGTCATACGGATGACTACAACCAGACGAACAACCCGAATCACCAGATGGCGCAGCTACCAATAACCTGCCAGGATTGTCATTCGGAAGATGCATGGGTACCGGCGAGTTTTGACCATAATAGTTTTTATCCTTTGAACGGTGCGCACGCAGTGATAGCGAATGACTGTGCCTTATGCCACATCAACGGTAACTACGCGAATACGCCGAACACCTGCGAGGGCTGTCATTCGGATGATTACAACCAGACGAGCAACCCGAATCACCAGTCGGCACAGTTTCCGACGACCTGTCAGGACTGTCATTCGGAAGATGCATGGGTACCGGCGAATTTTGACCA
>CALMIT010000344.1 GCA_937864255.1 uncultured Saprospiraceae bacterium | reverse complement strand
GCGCAGGGTCCCATCACCGCCGAAATCTGCGGCACCACGCCCGAAAAACGAACATTTCTGTAAAAAATATCAGCGTAGCCGCCAAGACTGGCCACGCCTTCCTGAATACGTGCGCCGCCGCTATCGTTCAGCCCGATGACGGGCGCGCCGTTTTTGGCAGCCAAGTCCATAATTTTACAAATTTTTTCGGCATGGGTCTCCGAAAGCGAGCCGCCAAAAACAGTAAAATCCTGAGCAAAAACATAAACCATCCTGCCGTGAATCGTTCCGTAGCCGGTCACCACGCCATCGCCCAACACAATCTGATCCTGCATACCAAAATCAAACGAGCGGTGTGTGACAAACTTTCCGATTTCCTCAAAAGAGCCTTTATCCAGCAAAAAATGAATGCGTTCTCTCGCCGTCAACTTACCTTTCTTATGCTGTGCGGCGATTCTTGTTTTGCCACCCGCCAGCAGCGCTTCACTCGTTTTTTGATGCAACAAATCCAGTTTTTCTTTCATTGGATAAATCGTTCTTTTTTGATAAAAAAGCATTTTCCTAGCCTTATCAGCTCTGAAAGCGGCGTAAAAGTAGCCAAAAGCTGAGGAGAAAATGTAGTATGGAAAGCTTTTTTAAAATCCTTAATTTTGCCGCAAAACCTGTTTTTTGGAAAATACATTTTTAGATAAATTATCGCGGGCTTTCAGCGTGGAACTGCCTTACCACGAGACGATGGAAGACTACCTCGAAACCATTCTCCCGGTAATACGCCCCTGGAGCGAGGACTTGCTCGAACAGGAATTTTTTATTGAAAAAGCCTGGCAGGAAATCAGGGACGATGATAATTTTCACGAAACGGTGCTGCATTTTTTCAATGAAGGAAACGAGTATTTGCAATCGGTGGACGGAAATGTGCACAAAGGTTTGTGGCGTCTGATGCCGCCCGGTTCCAATAAAATTTTGGTGGAACAAATGGCAGGAGGAGCCGCCGTAAAGAGCGAACTTTATGACCTCGCCTATCTTGACAATTATTTTTTTATCCTGAAAAAACACGGCGATCAGGAGCGCAAAGGCCGCCCGAAATTTTTTGTGTTGGGCTACGAACCCACGGTTTCTAATCTCGAATGGCGCGACGCAATGGAATTACTTTTTAATAAGTACAGGAGCAACAATCAGTTTTACAGAAACATTTTCATACTGGTCATTTTGATCGTGATTATCGTGGCTCTGTTTTCTGTTTTTTAAGCCGCCCGAAAATTGAACAATAGATCAAAATCCATGTTAGCCTCCCAAAAATTTTCATGCAGAAAATTGCCGTTTTTTGGTTTCGCCGGGATTTGCGGCTGGAAGATAATGCCGGCCTGTATCATGCGCTGAAAAACGGACGGCAAGTTTTGCCTGTTTTTATTTTTGACAAAAATATACTGGACGAATTAGAGGACGAAGCGGATGCCCGGGTCGGTTTTATTCATCAGACTTTGTGGGAACTCAGAGAAAAGCTGCAAACTTTTGGTGCATCGCTGAAAGTTTTACATGGCTCCCCGCCGGAAATTTGGAAGCAACTCGTTGAAAATTACCCGATTGAAGCCGTTTACACCAACCACGATTATGAGCCGTATGCAGTCCGGCGCGATGTAGCCGTGCAACAATTCCTTCAACAGCGCGGCATTTCGTTTCACACTTTTAAAGATCATGTGATTTTTGAAAAAAAGGAAATATGCAAACCCGACGGCTCGCCTTATGTCGTTTTTACGCCTTACAGTCGGAAATGGAAAGAAACGCTGCTCGGTGAAAATTTTGCCGAAAACGGAGGGAAATCCGCAGAAAAGCAAATGTCTGAAAATATCCCTCACTACCCTTCCGAAGATCATTTTGAGGCATTTTTAAAAACCGATCCTTTCGAATTTCCGAGCCTGGAGCAAATCGGTTTTAAAAAATCTACCATCGCCATTCCTCCGAAAACCGTGGCGCAGGGAATCATTCGCAACTATGACCAGACGCGGGATTTCCCGGCGCTAAACGGCACTTCCAAACTCGGAATCCACTTTCGTTTTGGCACCATCAGCATTCGCGAAAAAGCGAAAAAGGCGCTTCTTTTAAACCAGACTTTTTTGAATGAATTGATTTGGCGCGACTTTTATTCGATGATTCTGAGCAATTTTCCGCGTGTGGTCAACGAGCCGTTTCGAAAAGAATATGCCAACATTGTCTGGCTCAATAATCCGCGGGATTTTGAAAAATGGTGCGCCGGCGAAACGGGCTACCCGATCGTGGATGCCGGCATGAGAGAACTCAATACCACCGGCTATATGCACAACCGGGTGAGGATGATAACCGCGAGTTTTTTGACCAAACACCTGCTCATAGACTGGCGCTGGGGCGAGGCTTATTTTGCTCAAAAACTACTTGATTTTGACCTGGCAAGCAACAACGGCGGCTGGCAATGGGCGGCGGGTTGCGGCACTGACGCCGCGCCTTATTTTCGCATTTTTAATCCCGATGCGCAGACCCCGAAATTTTACAAAGAACTGACCTACGTAAAGAAATGAAAGTTTAACCGGGCTTGTCGTACTCATCCAAAAGCGTTTTGATGTCATCCATGAATTTAGCGATGGAAGCTGGGGGGGTTCCGTCGCAAAAAGAGCGGACGTGCCGTTTTGTATCCACCAAAATCAACCTGCCGCTGTGGTCAAAGCCACCGGGCGATGCCGGGTCTTCTTTCGCGATACTAAAATAATCATCGGCAATGTCGTAGATCTCTGCTTTATCGCCGGTGACAAAATGCCATTTTTGGGTATTTACGCCGAGATTTTGAGCATACATTTTGAGGCGTCCAATGGTGTGGGAAAGCAGCATGAGCCGCTCTTCGTTTTCGAATTTTTCATACACCCTCAACATCTGTTTCATCACTTTCGGGCAGATAGTCGGGCAGGAAATAAAGAAAAAATCTACCACATAAATCTTACTATCAAATGTCGCATTATTCACGACCTGGCTATCCTGATTTACAAAACTGAAATCCGGGACGGAGTGATAAATTGTGTCGCCGTTTTGAATATCGCGCTCGCCCAAGATGGGAAGACGCTTTTCATTTTTACAAGCCGTCATCAACACTACCGCACTAATCAGAATGGCAATTATTCTCATTTTGTAAAATTATTTTTGAAAAAGCCCACGCAGCAAGTAGCAGATTATTGCTCTTTCGGCGCTTCGACTTTAAAAAACTCGTAAGACGCCCGTTCCGGCAAAAGCGACGCTGCTTTTTCATTTTCGGCAACTACATAATATTGAGTACCCGGAAGAAAATTCAGGGTAGCGCCCCACACATTGTCGCTGGCCAATTGATCATTGTGGCGGCTATCGTCTTTGAGTTCGATTAATTGAAAAACATCTTTCGGATTGTAACGGTAGTACGCCCAGACTTTTTCCGCGCCGCTCACAGTAGCCTGTATGGCCAGCGTGTTGCCAAACTGATAATGGTTCACGCTATCTATACGTGGGGATTCGGCGGCAAGGAGCGGGTGGTTTTTCAGGTACTCGACCCTCGCGTCCATCAATTCATTCAAGCCGATGATTTCAGCGCCTTCTACTTTCACTGTTTCGTTAAAATTCTTTTTAAAATCGTCGAAACCGTAAAGTTTGTTTGGGTCATTTTTCACCTCATTTTCTATAAATTTTTCGAGTTCGGCACAACGATTTTTGAATTCGCCATTGCTGAAATTTTCTTCAACTATGGTGCGCATGTGGGCGAGATAGATTTTGCGCCACAGGCTGTTATTCAGCAAATTGACGAGAAGGGGGGGTTTCGGATTCTTTTTTTTGAAAGGCGGGAGCGGGTTGAAAGTGATCATTTCCTCGTTGGTAAGCGGCGTGCCGTTACCGTCAAAACGAAAACCGCCGAAAGACAAATTCATGTCCCACACAATCGGCTGAAAGCAGCCGGCGCTGTCTCTGTACAAATAATAATTATGACTGAGGCGGCCGGTGTAGCTGTCCAGATTGACAAGCACGTTGTTGAAAGCGTGCATCCAGAGCGTCTGATCCACGTTGATAGCGCCCGCGATTTTTTCGGGCGCGTCTTTCAAAATTTTGGTGAGCCAAATCAAAGATTGCCAGCCTGTATCCGACTTGATTTCGTAATCCGGAAAATAACATTGCGGATTTTCGCCAAGATACATGAGCGATGATTTATCGCCCTCCGGGCAATTTTTAGCTTCTTTGGCGGTCCACTCCGGGTCGCATTTTATCAGCACACCCTTTTTTTCTCCAAAATGATTTTTTAAAAACTCGTCGTCAACCGATTCGGTGTTGCTGTACAAACCGACATACTCGCCGTTGATATACAATTTGGCAAAATTAGATTGCGAGGCGGGCATGTATTTCCGCGCTATTTCGTAAGAAAGAATCTCGCGAACAAAACTCGGATCCCTGAATCCGTTCGAAAGTTTGATGGTCTCGTATCCGTCTTCGTGTTTCTGATTTTTCTGTTTGTAATCAATTTTTATGTTGAACGGAAGTTTCTTCGCGCCACCTTTTGAAGTGTTTTTGTAAGAACTGTTTCCTTTAAAACGTACGCCGACTTCGCTCTCGTACTGTTTTCCATCTATCGTGAGTTTAGCGGAAAGTCGTTGCTCGGATTCCTGGTTTTTCATTCTTCCGAGAATGTCCGCCCAATTCGGTTTATCAAAATCCAGACGAATTTCCCGGACTTTGTCCCAGTCATAAAAATCCTGCCCTGACGAAATCGAGATTGAAACAAACAGGAACAGACAGAGAAACAAATACTTCATATTCAAAATGATTTTTAAAACCGCTTATTTGTTCAAATCCTCCAGACCTATGCGGTGCGGAGCAAACATATATTTGGGCGGATCAAAGCTAAGCGCGCCGGCGTTTTCCGCAAGAAAATAATACTCGACCACGCTTGCCTCGCCTTCCGGCTTGATAATGGCGCCGAAAATATTATCGCCGGCCTGCTCGTCAAAATGTTGACCATCGTCTTTCATCTGCATTTCGCGGTAAGCCGATTCTCCTTCAAAACGATAAAAAATATGCACCCTTTTGGTAAACTTGCTGACTTTGGTTTGAATTTTAAAATCTTCCACTTTTTTGGACTCTAGTTCGCCACGGCCTGCCACAAAATTGGTCTCAAACTGCGGTGGTATAACCGACAAAACGGGGTGTTTTTTCAAAAAATCGGTGCGCTTATCCATCAACTCTTCTATGCCCGGAATTTTACTTTTTTGCCCGATGGTGCTTTTCAGACTTTTCGAAAAATCTTCCATTTCATAAAACTTGTTCACGTCATTCACCAGCAGGCTTTCTATCATACCCTGCAACTCCTTCGCGCGCGTCATATATTTTTCGGTGACAAACCAGTCGTACAAAATGGTGCGCATGTGGGCGATGTATTTTCTTTTGTATTCGTCGTTTTTCAAAAGTTTGCTGATGAGCGGTTTCGTGGGGCTGGTTTCATGCAACAGCGGGTCTAATTGTTGCAAACCTTTTAAATCCAAATCAGAACCCTGACCGGTATTTTTGAAGCTGCCAAACGAGAGGTTCATGTCCCAGATAATCGGATTGAACTTGCCAAAACCATCGCGGTAGATGTAATAATTTTCGCTCACAGCGCCCGAATAACTGTTGAGATTGACCAGCACATTATTGAATGCCAGCATCCAAAGCGTGCGATCCACGTTCAAAATACTTTCGATTTTGCCCGGCTCCTCGTTTAAAATGCGCGTGAGTTCAATCAACTCATCCCAGCCATATTCAGACAAAAGTTCATAATTATGAAAATAGCAATTAGGCCCGGCGTCGTATTCCAGATTGCAATGAATTTTCTTTTT